>BTQQ01000026.1:0-15027 GCA_036985955.1 Zetaproteobacteria bacterium
TTTATGCGGTGACACCTTGCAACCCGAACACAGATATTTCGTATTGCTCTGCAATTTTTTCTACTTTTTTCCGTTCCAGGACAAGGGTTTTGCCAGCCTCGACTGCCAGCACTCTACATCCGGATGCGTGCATTGCTTCAAGGGTGTCCGGGCCGATAGCTGGCACGTCAAAACGCAGGTCCTGCCTGGGTTTGGCAACCTTGACGACTACCGCCTTGCCGCTACCCATGGAGCCTCCTCTTTGAATCGCCTCATCGGTGCCTTCAATGGCCTCCACGGCCAACACAGCACAATCCTGCACCACCACGGTCTGCCCAATATCAAACGCAGCAATGCCACGCGCTTGAATGTAACCGAAATCCATGTCACGGAAGTCTGCCTTGGTGGGCTTTGGACCAAACAAAGGGCCTTCCCCGGCCAGCATTTCACCGGCATACTGAGTTTGAGGCAGCACCTTGATGCCAGCTTTGATGACCTCATCTGCGATGGCATTCATCAGGGTGTCGTCCTTGCGATCCGGAATTCTTGCCAATGTTTTAATCGCTGTAAGATCAGGCCTGAAATTGCGGAACAAGTGAAGTTTACGCACCTTGCCGGCAAAAATAATGGCATCAACATTCGCGGCCTTGAACGCCCGTATCATGCCGCCCAATTTGCCCACATGCAGCCAGCAGATTGATGCCGAGTAACGCTCGATCTCGGGAAATGTTTCCTCCCGTGCAGCGACGGTATGCACTTCCACGCCCTGACGCTGAAGACTGGCCGCAAGTTCCAGAGGAAAAGAACCATAACCCGCCACCAGACCCAGTCTGGACGGCGGTGATTTTTCTTTACCCGGCATCGCGTTTGTGAACGACCAGTCCGCGTTGCGCACTATCAACAAACTCAAGCATTTCCATGGCATGCGGATTGTCGTGAACAATGGGCCTTGCCTGCTCTATCCGGCTCGCAAGGGATTCATTACTTTGCAACAGTATCCTGTATATTTGCTTGAGAACTTTAACATCCTGCAGCGTAAAACCGCGCCGCTTCAGGCCCACAAGGTTCAACCCCGTTAATTCCGCCCGATATCCTCCTGAAACCAGACAGAAAGGCGACACATCCTTGTTGATGCCGCACATCCCTCCAATCATCGCATAGCGCCCAATACGCACAAATTGATGAATTGCAGACAGGCCGCCGACAATCACACCGTCTGCAATCTCAACATGACCGGCAAGTGTGGCGCAATTGGCCAGAATAGCCTCATCACCGATTTGGCAATCGTGCGCCACATGCACATAGGCCATCAGCATGTTCCTGTTGCCAATACGGGTCTCCATGCCGCCGCCTTCCGTACCGGTATTGATGGTCACATTCTCACGGATGGTGTTGTCGTCCCCAATCACCGCACGGGATGCTTCACCGTGATATTTCAAATCCTGGGGTTCATTTCCAATGGCTGCAAACGGGAAAATTCGATTTCTTTCTCCGATGCGTGTATGGCCTGACACTACAACATGCGAAACAAGCTCGGTACCAGCACCGATATGGACGTATTCTCCCACCACGCAATAGGGGCCAATCGTAGCATCCGGATGTATTTCAGCATTTTTTGTAACAACTGCCGTGGGATGAATCATTAACCCACCTCATCCCGGGGCATCATCGTCGCCATCAAATTACCTTCACAGGCAAGCTCGCCGTCCACCAGCGCCTGCCCGTGAAACTTCCACATCAGCCCCCTGCGACGCAGCAGTGTAAGTTCAAACATCACCTGATCTCCCGGACGCACTGGTCGGCGGAAGCGAACACCATCAATTCCGGTAAAATAAACCAGATATTCCCTATCCTTGGGCATGGACTGAAATGCCAGCAATCCGCCCACCTGAGCCATTCCTTCAACCAGCAGTACTCCTGGCATCACCGGATAATCCGGAAAATGTCCCGTAAACTGAGGTTCGTTATACGTCACATTTTTGATAGCACGAATAAATTTTTCTTCCTCAAAGTCCAGCACCTTATCTACCAGTAAAAACGGGTAACGGTGTGGAAGCAACTTCAAAATCTCATCAATATTCAATTCGGGCATAGCCTTCTCTCCCTGCTCCCCTTTTCTCAACCTCTTCTATTTCCCGGAACGGTTTCCAAACGTTTTCCACAATTCCGGTAGCCGCAATGTAATAGCGGAAATCCTTAGCCAGAGCCGGTGCGGCATGGCCGGGAACCCTGCGTAAGTTCCACCAGCCTCCAGGTCACTTGAAACACCGCTCTTGGCGGCAATTTTACAGCCGTCACCAATGTGAAGGTGTCCGGCCGTACCCGCCTGACCGCCAAACTGACACCCCTGCCCGATGACTGTAGAACCCGATATTCCAACTTGGCTGGCCATAATGCTGTATGCGCCGATTTTTACGTTATGCCCAATTTGTATCAGATTATCCAGCTTGACTCCCTGGCCAATCACGGTATCGCCAATGGCACCACGGTCAATGCAGGTATTGGCGCCAATTTCCACATCATCTTCAAGTAAAACACGCCCGGTCTGGGGAATCTTCAGATGCTCACGTCCTGTCCACGCGTAACCGAAACCATCGGAACCAATCACCGCGCCCGGCTGCAAGATCACGTTATTCCCGAGTTCACAGGCTGCACCAACCACGGTACGGGAATGCAGAACGCATGAATCACCAATTCTTGCGTCATCTTCGACAATACAGCCCGAACCAATACGGCTGCCCGAACCAATATGCACATTTTTGCCAATCACCGCCAGAGGTCCAACATCAACGTCCTCCGCAAGACTGGCTGTTGTATCGATCACAGCTGATGCATGGCGTAACCCGCTTGCCTGTTTGGCGGGATGGTAGTGGCACTGCAATATGGCAAACGCCAGATAAGGATCCGCAACACGAAGGACGGGACGGGATCCATTCGGGAATGCCTTATGATTAAGAAGAATAACACCTGCACGTGATGTTTCGAACTGTGTTTTGTAGCGCATATTTGCCAGGAACGAGGCATGATCCGGCCCCGCATGTTCCAGTGTACTCACACCCGTAATGTCTGACTCCGGATCGGCATGTTCCAACTTGCCGCCCACAAGCCCGGCAATATCACGAAGAAACATTTGCCGTGAATCCGGGGTTTCTACTTGCCTGAATCGAGAAGCTTGGTGACCTGCGTTGTTACATCATGCGATGGTGAAACATAGAGCACTGAAGACCGGGTTAAAATAAAGTCATAGCCATTCTTCTTACCAAATTCACGGATTTTCTTTCCAAATTTCGTATTAATCCCCTGAAGGATACGATTTCTTTCAAGCGTCATCGCTTCCTGGGCATCCTGCAACTTTCGCTTGAAGTCCTTTTTCATATCATTGATATCCTGCTGTTTTCTGGACAAGCGATCCGGCGACATGGCCATGGACTGGCTGGTTAAGTCCTTGTCCATCTGGGTGATGCGATTCTTCAACGTTTCCAGTTCCTTTTGTTTGGCCTTCTTGATGCCTTCCAGTTGCTGTTGCCCCGCCCGATACTGTTTCGTATTCTCAATTGCACTTTTCACATCGACAAATCCGATCTTTAATTCAGCAGCGACAACCTGTCCACTGGTGAATACACCCATCGCCAGAATTGCTGCCATTAACATACGATACCGCATTCATTGCTCCTTTTATGTCCTGACCGGAATTATCCTGATAAACCCGGCTAATGCTATACATTTTCTTCTGTTCTTAAAACGTTGAGCCCAATGCAAACTCAAAGCTCTTGGTAATATCATCCGGTTGTTTGCGCAAGGCAAAGCCCCATACTAACCCGACTGGCCCGATGGGGGAAAGCCATTCAATGCCAAACCCAACCGATACTCTCGCCTGAGCGAATTTCATGGTTTTATTGAAATCGGCAATCGAAGCAATATCCGCGAAGGTTAGACCCCGGAATCCCGCAGTTTGCATGTATGGCAACGGAAAAAACAGGTTTACGGAAGCCCTTGCCGTTTTATTACCCCCAATCACTTCGTTCGTTGCCGGGTCACGAATCGTCACGCCATATTGATCAAACCCCCGGATACTGCCAATGCCCCCCATTGAAAAACGACGGAAAATAGGCACCTCACGGCTCGAATAGTCATGAATATATCGTACATCAAATGACGGGTTCAGGGTAAAATCATTACCCATTGGGAAAAAAGCCGCCCCGGTTAACGATGACTGCACAAACTTGTTGATACCGCCCGCGCCGGCAACGCCTATGCTACCACTGAGTAAATAACCTTCTTTGGGCGTAATAAAGCTGTCACGCGTATCCCAGCTCAAGCTTTGGGTCACTTCCCCTGTCGTCTGCCTGCCTGACTGGGATATAAGGATCAGGGACGCATTGGAGGGAAGATCAAAAATATCCGTATCGCTAAACTGATAACCAATGCTATAACCGAAATGATCCGTAATCGGGATGCCGAACCCAAAACCACCACCGAAGCTGTTCTCTTTATAGAAAGTGAAGGTCTGCAAGCGTGATTGCCGTTTGAATACATTAACACTGGCGCTCAGATGTTTACCCAGAAAAAAAGGATCGGTCAAACTTGCATCGATATTCTGGGTTCTGGCGCCTATTTCACCACTCAGCCTTGCGTTGTAACCTTTACCAAGGAAATTTCGTTCGTTAACTGAA
Organism: Zetaproteobacteria bacterium; assembly: GCA_036985955.1. Taxonomy (GTDB): domain Bacteria; phylum Pseudomonadota; class Zetaproteobacteria; order Mariprofundales; family Mariprofundaceae; genus JAUZQZ01. Next base: position 4,653 of record BTQQ01000026.1, read on the forward strand.
CTCCGGACAAACACCTTCTCCAATTGGGAAAATCCGGCGCCAATCGTAAAAGAGCCGGTCGACTTTTCGTCCACTTCCACCTTCATGCGTACCTTGTCCGGTGCGCTGCCTTTGGGCATGGATACTCGCACATCCTCAAAGAGAGAAAGTTTGTTCAACCTCTCTTTGCTGTCTTCCAGTTTGGTACTTGAAAATCGGGCACCTTCCTGTTGTCTCAATTCGCGCCTGATAACGGGATCCTCGGTTTTATTGTTGCCACTGATCTCTATGCGTTCTACATAGACTTCCTTCCCCTTTTCAATGTCAAAGGTAAGGGCCACTGTGTGAGCATCGATATCCCGCTGGAATAATGGCGTTACAGTGGCAAATGCGTAACCCTCATCGCCCACCCTTGTCGTGATGTCATTGATGCTATTACGCATTTTATCCAGCGAATACAGATCGCCCACTCCCAGTTGCACCAACCCCATCAGGGTATCCCTGTCCGGAACTATATCGCCCTGAAGCTCGATAGAACTCACCTCGTACTGTGCACCTTCGTGGATGGAAAATGTGATATAAAACGAACGCTTGTCAGAGGAAAGCGATACCAGCGTTGATTCCACCTTGGCATCCAGATATCCCTGATTCAGATAGTGTTGCACAATGAGCTGGCGATCTGCCTTCAGCCGATCGCGGCTAAATACATCACTGTCCTTGAACCAGGCCATCAGGCTGGATTGCCGGGACGCGAGGACTTTCGCCAGATCATCGTCCGGAAAAGATTCATTCCCAATAAACCGGATTCGTTTGATGCGCGTCACATTGCCTTCATGCATTTGGAGTATGACATCCACCCGGCCATCATCACGTGGTTTTCTGAGTGCATCCACTTCTATCTGATAATAACCTTTTTTCAGATAACCACGGCGGATGGTTCGGATATCCCTGTCCAGATCAGGCTTATTGAATATGCGTCCCGGTTTAAGTTTCAGCTTCAGTTTCAGGTCTTTTTCCTTGATTGCATGTATGCCATCCAGCGTCAGGGATGCAATCATCGGATTCTCTTTTACGTGATACGTTAAGTGCCTGCCATCTTCTTTCACCACGCCAAGCACCCTGATATCAGCAAAAAAACCGGTAGCAAACAAGCGCCTGACATCACGGCTAATCCGGCGTTTATCGACCTTCTGGCCCACTTTAGTCCGAATTTTGTCCATGATAGCAGCCGTTTCGATAAAGTGGTTCCCGGCAACATTGATCGATACGATCCGCTCTTTCTCGCCATGTGCAGACAGATCATCAGCCAGCAAAGGCGGTATCGAAAGAAAAGAGGCTGCCATGGAAAACACCACAGCAAGCCGCTGCACGCCTTTCACCCCTCAAGCCACCTTGCAATATCATTATAGAAAGCGAATATCATAAGCGCGGCAATGAGCACCATCCCAACCATCTGGGTGCGTTCCATCACCTTGGGCGATAGCGGCGCGCCACGCACTTTCTCAATGGACAGATAAAGTAAATGGCCGCCATCCAGAACCGGAACAGGGAGCAGATTGAGTACGCCAAGATTCACGGATATCAACGCAAGAAAAGAAATAAAAGCCATAATGCCCAGTTCGGCTGTCTTCCCGGCAATCTGGGCAATCGCAATGGGGCCACCCAGATTCTTGGGCGATATCGCTGATGTCAGCATTTTACCCAGCACCTGAAAGGTCAACGTAGTGACCTCCCATGTGCGTACAAACCCATGTTTCAGACCCTCAACGGGTCCCATACGATAGATGACTAAAGGATACAGGGGTTTTGCCATCATTCTGGCACCGATGCGTCCGCGTCCTTTTTCATCGCTTTCAGGCGTGATCGCCAGATTAAGCAGTTCCCGTCCACGCCTGACATTCAGAGTAATGGGTTGGCCGGCATATTCCCGGACCTGACGAATAAATCCGCCAATGCTGGTAACGGCTTCATCTTGCACCTGCAAGACTTCATCTCCGGGCTTCAAACCGGATTTCGCTGCCGGTGCACCCGCCATGACCTCCGCCACCAGCACATGCATACCCGGGTCTATTCCCAACTCAGAAGCAACATCCGTCAGCAGCGGATCTTTCTGCGGCACAGGCAGGTTGACGTGCAAAGTTTCAATGCCACCGCCGCGCTCCACCCGGACTTCCAGTGGCTTCCCAACAGCATCCTTGAACCGTTCTTCTATTTGTTGCCATGAATGAACTGGATCGCCATTCAATGTGATAATTTTATCATCGGATACAAAGCCTGACTGCTCCGCGATGGATGCAGGTGCCACATGCCCCACGACAGGTGGCAGGACAGACTGCCCCACCCAGCCCACCAGCATATAAGCCACAATGGCAAACAGAAAATTAAACCCTGGTCCCGCAACGGCAACACACGCGCGTTTCCACGCAGGCTGCGCATCAAATGCGCGCGCCTTATCCTCTTCGGACAACTCCTGCTGGGCTTCCTCACCCTGTTCATCCGGGTTCTCACCCAGCATTTTTACATAGCCGCCGAGCGGAATGGCCGCAATCACATAAAGCACTTCCTGATCTCTGCTCCGCCATGAAAAAAGCGCCGGGCCAAATCCCACGGAAAACTTCTCAACTTTGATGCCCAGCTTGCGGGCCACAATAAAGTGGCCAAATTCATGTACGGCAATTAGCAAGGCAATGGCTACAACAAAGGCAGCCACGGTATGCAATGTTTCGATCAAGTTATCCTCCGCTTGATATTAAGAATGGTGTTGTAAAAAAAACATGATTTACCTACAGATTCGTTATGAACGACTCTGTCAAACGCCGGATTTCGCGGTCGCGGGACCATACATCATCCAGGCCATCAACGGAAACATCTTCGCTTGCTTCCAATGCCTGTTCAACCACGCATACAATATCCGTAAAAGAGATGCGTCTCTCCCGGAATGCCTGATTGGCAACTTCATTGGCTGCATTCAATGCGATTGCCAGCGAATCATGACCTGCCAGTACGTCTTTTATCAGGCGCATCGCCGGAAAACGCACTTCATCCACTGCCTGAAAATCCAGCCGCCCATGTTTGGTAAGCTCCAGCATGGAAATACCGGAAGTCAGGCGTGGATGGGTCTGCATGGCATAAGCGACAGGGCCACGCATATCCGGCTCCGCCAGCTGCGCCACGACCGAGCCATCAGTATATTCCACCATGCCATGCACAATGCTCTGCGGATGAATGATGGCTGATAGCTTCTCCGGCTGCATGTCAAACAGCCAGCGTGCTTCAATCAATTCCAAAGCCTTGTTCATCATGGTGGCAGAATCCACACTGATCTTGGCACCCATATCCCAGTTGGGATGCGCCACCGCCTCCTCAGGCGTAATGGCATGCATGGTGGCCGGATCACGGTCACGGAACGGGCCGCCCGAAGCAGTCAGAATAACACGTGCAATCGAATCATGATCGTGCCCGGCCAAACATTGATGCACAGCCGCATGTTCCGAATCCACGGGGACCACTTCAGCACCGCTCTCCTGCGCCGTCCGCATAAAAATACGGCCCGCCGTAACCAGACATTCCTTGTTCGCCAAGCCTACCCGCTTCCCTGCCTTAACTGCCGCCAGCGCAGCCGGCAGCCCCACAGCGCCAACCATCGCCGCAAGCACCATATCCACATGAGAATCCGTAGCCATGGCAATCGCAGCATCCATGCCTGTTTCAAGCTGTACACCTGCAGGCAGTTTTCCCCTGAGTTGTCCCGCAGCATCGGCATCCGTCATCACCACCCACCGGGGGTGAAGACTGTGCGCCAGTTCAAGCATACGCTGGTGGTTACGGTGCCCTACCAGCGCATAAGCGGAAAATTTATCCGCATGACGCAACAGGATGTCCGCCGCACTTTCGCCAATGGAGCCCGTTGCGCCCAGAATGGTCAGGTATTTCACAGGCCGATCCACAACAGGCCCGCCACTGAAACCGCAGGAACAAGGGCATCAATACGATCCAGTAAACCCCCGTGTCCCGGCAGCAGGTTTCCGCTGTCTTTTACATGGGCAGCGCGTTTAACCGCTGATTCTGCCAGATCGCCCAATATTCCCGAAAGGGTCAGAGCAACACCGAGTACAACTGCCAGATTAATCGATACATGAGCGTATAGAACCCAGATTGCCGCTGCCGCCAATGCGCCCAGGAAAGTGCCGGCCAAAGCGCCTTCCACTGTCTTTCCGGGACTGATGGCCGGGCAGAGTTTGTTTCTTCCAAAACGTTTCCCGGCGAAATAGGCACCGATATCAGATGCCCAAACGCCTACGAATGCCCCCAACGCAAACTGCTTCCCAAAAGGCAACTGGTGAAGCAGTAGCAATACCCATACAAATATCAGCACCCAGATTGCCAGCCAGTACGCTGAAGCCAGTTTGTTCATGACACCGGATAGCGCCTCGTCAGTCGATGTTCTGCCTGAAATCATCAGTAACGCTGTCCATGCCACCCCCAGCAGCAGTATGGCCACAACAGCATGTTCACTTGCCAGAATCAGCGCAACAGCAGCACTGGCAGCTAAAGCAAACCAGAAACGTAAGGGTAAAGAAAGCATGCAGACAAGCTCAAACAGGGCCGCAACGGCCAGGATGCCCAGCAGCCAGTCAAACCATGGAGATGGGGTATACAGTATCCACCAGACTGTCAGAGGCGCAAGAATTGATGCCGTTAAAATGCGTTTTACCAGTTCAGGCGTCATTCGGCACATCCGTCATTTCTTCCCCTGATTGCTTACTGCTAATCTGTTCGCTGGTCTTGCCAAAGCGCCGTTCACGGTGTGAATAGTCATCCAAAGCAGCCTTAAAATCCTGCCGGGTGAATGCGGGCCAGTATTGCCGGGAGAAATAAAGCTCGGAATAAGCGGCATCCCACAGAAAAAAATTGGAAATACGGTGTTCACCACCCGTGCGGATTAACAGATCGACGGGCAACAGGGTTCCACACCACAAAAATTTACGGAAACTCTCCGCATCCAGTGCCGCCAAAGCTTTCTGCATATTCGGCTGACCTGACGCCCAGAGACACGCCGCCCGCACGCCCGAGAGTATTTCCTGCCAGCCTCCGTAGTTCAGACAAAGCACAAGATCAATTCGATCATTCGTTCGAGTTTCCCGGCATGCTTTTTCGATTGCCCGCTGTGCTTTTTCCGGCAAGGCGCTGGTATCACCCAGGGCGCGTACCCGCACCCCCTTTTCGTTCATGGCAGGAATCTCTCGCGGAAGCAAAGATGCCAGCATGGACATCAACCCGCGCACCTCGATTTTCGGTCTGGACCAGTTTTCCGTGGAAAAAGCAAACAATGAAATCTGCCGCACACCGGACTCCAGCGCCCATTCAACCACCTGCCGCGCCCGAACGGCTCCTTGTCTGTGTCCTTCCAGACGTGGCAAGCCCTGTTGCCTGGCCCAGCGCCCGTTACCGTCCATGATAATGGCGACATGGCGGGGAATCGAATGGTTCGCGGACATTAACCTGAATTATTTATGAATCGCTGTGATGATTGCGCAGGGCATTTGTTCGCAGCGGACAGCGTGGCCCCGAAGCGGCCATTTCGAGGAAGGAGTACATAGCCATGCATACGGACGACCGATCAGGTGAATTGCGCCAAGGTAAATGCCGCTTGCGGCAAAGAAGGTACCCTGGGGTATTGCGCAAGAGAGTATCCCCTGGGGGACGAGGGATTCGTTGCGGACAAAGGGACAAACAAGGGCGCGGCAGCATTTATGAATAGTTCAGGTTAGACCGTCAGAATGTCTTTCTCTTTGCGATCCAGCACCTGGTCTATTTCGGCAACAATACGATCAGTCAACGCTTGAATATCCTCTTGCAAACGCTTGCTTTCATCTTCGGATAAACCGGCATCTTTCACTTGTTTCTTTACGCCATCATTGGCGTCACGGCGCACATTGCGTACCGCTACCTTGGCCTTTTCGCCCAGTTGTTTAACCTGCCGCACAAACTCTTTTCTCCGGTCTTCGGTCAGTTCTGGCAACACGAGGCGAATCACTTCCCCATCACTGTTGGGGGTGATCCCGATATCAGAGGCAAGAATAGCCTTTTCGATTTCCCGAAGCATAGGTTTTTCCCATGGGGAGATAACGATCATACGTGGTTCGGGTACGGAAAGATTCGCCACCTGATTGATCGGAACTTCACTGTTGTAATACGAAATCCGGACATGATCAAGTAATGAAGCATTGGCTCGCCCTGTCCGTATTCTGGACAATTCATCTTTCAGAACCGCCACGGATTTCTGCATTCTCAATTCAGTAGATTCAAGCATGGTTTACTCCTCTCTTACCAAAGTCCCCACTGCCTCACCACGGACAGCCTTCATCAGGTTGCCCGGTACATTGATATTAAATACGACAATCGGCATATCATTATCCCTGCAAAGCGACATCGCGGTAGCATCCATTACACCAAGTTTATTTGTCAGGGCATCAGTAAATGACAATTTTGTATAGCGCTTCGCCTTACTGTCCAATTTCGGGTCCGTAGAATAAACGCCATCCACCTTGGTGCCTTTCAATACAACGTCAGCACCAATTTCCATTGCTCGCAAACTGGCTGCAGTATCCGTGGTGAAATAGGGATTCCCGGTGCCTGCGGCAAAAATCACGATGCGCTCTTTTTCCAGATGGCGGATTGCTCTGCGCCGGATATAGGGTTCAGCCACTTCCCTGATATGTAATGCCGAAACAACACGCACCATTTCACCTTGCCGCTCAATAGCATCCTGCAACGCTACCGCATTCATCACGGTTGCCATCATTCCCATGTAATCCGCACTGGCCCTGTCCATGCCTTTGGCTGCCCCTGTTAATCCCCGGAAGATATTTCCTCCTCCGATAACAACAGCAAGCTGCACGCCATATTTCCGGACATCGACCAGTTCACGCGCAAGACGGCTAATGGTTTCAGAATTAATACCATAACCCTCCTCCCCCATCAACACCTCACCGGAAAGTTTGAGCAATATCCTCTCGTAAGGATGGCCTGTCCCGGACTGCTGAGAATCGGTGGGTTTGGAGGAATCAACCATTGACTTGGGCAGCTACCTCTGCGGCAAAATCACTCTCTTCTTTTTCAATACCCTCGCCAAGCTGGAAGCGGCTCATAAACATCACATCTGCATCCGCCTGCACTGCGGCCACGGCCTGGGCAACCGTTTGATCTGTATTGATGACGAAATCCTGCTCCAGCAGACAAATATCGGAGTAAAATTTATTCAACTGCCCACTCACAATCTTCTCAATAATCTGCTCCGGCTTTCCTGAGGCGGCTGCGCGCTCGGACAAAACCTTGCGTTCGCGCTCCACCACATCCGCAGACACTTCCTCACGACGAATATACTGAGGATTGACTGCCGCTACATGCATCGCAATGCTGCGCGCGAGTTCACTCAGCGTATCATCGGCTTCACCTTTAAGCCCTACCAGTACGCCAATCTTGCCTTCGCCATGAACGTAGGCAGAAACGATACCATGTTCTATCCGAACACGCTCAAAGCGGCGAATATTCATATTTTCACCAATGGTGGCAATAAGTTGCGACAGCGCCTGTTCAACCGTATGCCCATCACCAAAGTCCAGCGAATTCAGTGCTTCGATATCCGCCGGTTCTTCACGTAAGATAAGCTCACATAATTTCTCAATAAAACCCCTGAACTGCTCGTTTTTACTAACGAAATCCGTTTCAGAATTTACTTCAACGACAACGCCGGTATTTCCTTTGGCAACGGCTGCCACAATCCCTTCAGCAGCCACACGACCCGCTTTCTTGGCTGCGGCAGACAAACCTTTCTTACGAAGAAGGTCCACGGCTGCATCCATGGACCCATCCGATTCGGACAATGCCTTTTTACAATCCATCATCCCTGCACCTGTCATCCCACGCAGTTTTTTGACATCAGCAGCCGTAATCTGGCCCATTTATTTCCTCCGTTTTATCCGGTTTGTTTCAACTATCAATAGTATCTATGCAGCCTTGGCTTTGGCCTCTTTGGGTTTAGCCGCATTCTTGGTTTTGGGCTTTGTTTCACCCGCTTCAGTCTTCTTTGTAGAATGCGCAGCCTTTTCAGGCTCGTCGTTTTCCCCGGGCGCTTCTTTTTCAGCAGTGTCTTCCGCTGTTTCAGATGGCGCCTCCGCCTTGGCTTCCGTTACTTCTACGGGAGTTTCAACGGCTTCCACGACAGCTTCATCCTGTACGGAAACAGACTCCTCGCCGGAAACCTCCGCCTCAATTGTTTCACCGGTTGATGGCTCTGGTGTAATAACATCCTCGCCTTCTTCAATATTTTCCAGCCGCCAGGTCTCAGCGCCTTCGATCAATGCATCGGACATTTTACTGCAAAACAACCGAATAGCGCGAATCGCATCGTCATTGCCGGGAATAATATAATCAATCCCTGACGGGTCGCAGTTGGAGTCCACAACAGCAACAATCGGGATTCCCAGTTTGCGGGCCTCGGCAACTGCCAGGGATTCCTTGCGTATATCAATCACAAACAGACAGTCAGGGAGGCTCAACATTTCCTTGATGCCGCCCAGAGAGCGTTCCAGCTTCTCCAGTTTGCGCTCCAACTGTAGCCCTTCCTTCTTGGTCAACAGTTCAAAAACACCTTCTTCCTTCTGTCGTTGTAAATCTTTCATTTTGCGCACAGATTGCTGCACAGTGGAAAAATTGGTTAACGCACCACCCAACCAGCGGTGATTGACGTAAAACTGGCCGGCCCGGCCACCCTCTTCACGAATTGAGTCACGTGCCTGCCGCTTGGTGCCAACGAATAATACCCGGCCACCGGCTACCGCCAGTTCATTCATGAACTGGTAAGCCTCATTGGCCATTTTCAGGGTCTTTTGCAAATCAATAATATGAATTCCGTTACGCTGGCCAAAGATATAAGGTGCCATTTTGGGATGCCAGCGGCGTGTCTGATGCCCGAAATGCACACCGGCCTCGAGCAGTTGTTTCATGGTAAATTGAGACATTTCGTCTACCTCCGATTGTTATGTCCTCCACCGCCCATCGTCCTTTTGGATAACCATCCGGACACAATCAGTATTGAGGCGGTGTGTGAAGTGGCGCGCTTTCTACCCAAATAACCACGGACAATCAAGGGAAAACTGTATTTAAGGGCGCTCTAAACAAGTCTTGCGGCCCATGGAGAACTATTCCCTTAGCCACCCACGGCCCAGGTGATGAGAATCCGGGCAGAACCCAGAACCGGCGGTCCAATCACGCTTTGCAACACGCCGGTCAGCAGTAGAGCAACAATGATAATAAATCCATATGGCTCGAGACGGGATAAACGATAACCTGCCGGTCCCGGCAACAGGCCCACGGCCACGCGTCCGCCATCCAGTGGCGGCAGCGGAATCAGATTGAAAATACATAATACCATATTGATGAGGATAGAAGCCTGACACATTGTACCCACAGGCTCGGCCAGCCAAAGCATCGTTGCCGGGAGCCTGGCCATGACATACAGCAAACCCGCCGAGGCCAATGCCAGCAGGAGATTGGTTGCAGGCCCTGCCAGCGCTACCCACACCATGTCCTGCTTTGGGCGCCTGAGCTTACGAAAATCAATCGGTACGGGCTTGGCATAACCGAACAGAAACGGTGAGCCGACAACCAGCAGCAGAATGGGAACCAGAACAGTACCAATCGGATCAATATGCTTGAGCGGATTGAGTGTCAACCGCCCCATCCAGCGAGCCGTATCATCGCCCAGTTTATCCGCCACCCAGCCGTGCGCCACTTCGTGCAATACGATAGCCAGGAGAACAGGAATGGCCCAGATGCTGATACCGTGAATGATTGCGTTTATATCCATGCCGCAACCTTAATCTGCATGATTCACAAATGATATGGCTCCCGCACCCCCGGATGATCGGCGGGAAAAGCCTTCGTATTGCGCGTGGCCAGTAAAACGGAAGTCATGCTTCAACCACAAATCTGCAAAAAAAGATCATATTCATAAATTGACAATGATTGGATATGGAAACTATACTGTCATGAGCAAAGGAGGTTACGATGCATATTTCCCTCACCCCACTGCTTGAATCCAAAATCAAAGCCAAGGTAAATTCCGGCCTGTACAACAACTCAAGCGAAGTCGTCCGCGAAGCACTGCGTTTCATGGAAGAAAATCAGGATATCGTCCAGCAAATAAAAATGAATCACTTACGCCAAGCCGTTGCCATGGGTGCGGATGAGGCGGAAAAGGGTGAATTCAGCCCCCGCTCCGTCCAGGATATTATCTCGGAATCGAATCGCAGCGCGTGAGCCGTGTTTATCGGCTTACCCGCATTGCTGATAACGATCTGACAGAGATATGGCAGGATACCTGTGAGCATTG
>BTQQ01000027.1:0-14564 GCA_036985955.1 Zetaproteobacteria bacterium
ATGGTCTGACTCCAATTTGGCCTGTTTTTTGCTCTCTATTCCTGACTGTGCGGAAGCCGCACATATTGCATTTCCAAACAGGTCGCCCTGTAATGTAAAAGGATAGGAGAAACCCATGAAAATACGCCATACCAGCATCGGGAAGACTCCGTCCACGTCCATCTCCGGAAACAACCCGGCAAGCTCCCGCTTCAGAACCCTGTTGCAGGGTGAAATTGACGCCACTTTTGATACGTTAACACCGCAAAAACAGAACGATGCCAATACACCCAGTCAAAAACCGCCATTAACGCTGATTGAGGATGCCGCTCACTTGCTGGATGACATCATTGGCCAGATCGAAACCGATGGAAAACCTGATCCTGCAAGTGTCGATTCCCTGCAACAGCTACGAAAGCAATTGACTCGCGGACAAACAACCGCTGTACAGCAAGATATGAATACCGTCATTGCTGTTGAAACCGAACGCCTGAAATCATGGTGAAACAGCATTTACTAAGGCTTTCTTTGTGAAGGCCTTAGTAACTGGCGCGATGGATGGCGTCGCCATGCTGCGTGAGCATGTACTGAACGCCGATCCCAAGAATGCCGAATTGCGTGCGACATTCCGTGAAATCACCCACCGGCTGGAAATGGTCCTCAACCAGCCCACGGTTCCGCTTTCCGAACACCGGAAAATATGCAGATGGTTGAGTCAATTTCTTGACGATGAGTATGGGGCGAGAATCAGGCACCTGGATAACACAGGAGAACAGAGTCGCAATGAGGTGGAACTACATATCCATGCACGCCAAAAATCCCTTGTCATGGCCGAACAGGCTTTACCCCTCATCCGGACAGCCCTGCATCAATGCTATTCACTGCTTGGTCAGACACCAAAAGCAGTAGATGTCCAGAATCAGGCTAGAGCGTTCACACGCCATTTACAGAAACACCTGAACGATGATGAACGTCTGCGCGAGGATTTAAATACCTTGATCGTTGCCATGAAAAAGACTCTGGAAGAAGTGGCAAAAACACTTTCCGATCTTGCTGCCGAATCCCCGGAACTCGCACAAACCGCAGCGCTATTACAACGGGAACTGCCCGACGATCCCGAAGCCGCCAGAGCCATTTTACAAAGTGCCCAGGAAGGAATCATCAAGGCGGGGCGACAAATCAGCGCCGCCGGGAATGCCTTGCGCCAAACCATGGAACAACAAGCCAAACAATTGTATGAATTGACGGAAAACCTGAATCAGGCAAAAGACCAAGCGTCACATGATACCCTGACGGGACTTGCCAACCGCCGTAAACTGGACGCCTATATCACAGATATTCCTGATAATGCCGTTACCTTTCTGATGCTGGATATTGATCACTTCAAACACATCAATGACCGCCATGGGCATCATGCAGGCGACGAAATCCTGGCTGGGCTGGCGAATATCCTGACCGCCAATGTGCGGACTACAGATATGGTGACACGCATGGGTGGTGAGGAATTTTCCGTGGTATTGCCTGACGTTTCGGGTCGCAGGGCCTACGACATGGCCGAATCGCTAAGGCGTGCGGTGGAAATAGGCGGCTTGAAATGTCATGCGGGAAAAATTCCTGTTACCGTCAGTATCGGCGTTGCCGTCCGGCGTGCCGGAGAAGAAACAGATCAATGGATCAAACGGGCCGACGTGGCTCTCTACAAGGCCAAGGAATCTGGCCGCAACTGCACCAAAGTCTCCATAGACTGAATGTAACTGCTCAACTCGCCCCCTGATTTGCCCGATAACTGCGTCAAACATGCTCATTTGATAAGCAAACTCCGTGTATTTTCCTTGTTCTCGAACAAATCTGAGACAATCTGAGCCATTACATCAACCCTGCTGAGTAATGACGTTGCAGTTAGTGTTGTAACTGCTGAGTAGCTTGCTGGCGCGACTCGATCCGGATCATCTCCCGATGCCGCTTGAAGATGTACCGGGCCAACTGGTCTTCTTCCTCATCACAGCGATAAACGAAAGAAATGCCTACATGAACTTGTCCCTTTGACACGAGTTTAACCCGTTGGGTAATTCCCAGAAGCTCAAGAACCATGGGAGGAAGGGCGGGAATCATCAAAACGATTTCCATTGTATCACCTACCTTATATGGCCGGGGGGTTGTAAAACTCATACCCGTCACACTGAGGTTCACCGGCCGTTCCACCAAATCACTGCGATTGGCATCGTTGAGCATATTCACGCCAATCAGATAATTCAGTTTCGCATCCAGCGCATCCAGCGCATTGGATATCTCGGAATCACTTTCCGGGGATACGGATGAAAAAATATCGTTCCCCACCATGCTGCGCAACATACTGCTTTGGCGGGAGCGGATGCCGATATGCGTGCGTTCATACTCGAATTGTTCCTTGTCCAACGGAATATCCTTCATAGGCAACACATCATCCACCCTGAAATCCTGACGGCGGTTCTTATCCTGACTATCTGACATGGTGGTTCAACTCCTTTATTCCCGGTTGCCTGTTATGCGGCTTTGGCGGATAGCGGCAACAACCCTTGCTCATCTCTTTCGGACTGAGCCTGGGTCTTCACATGCCCTTTCTCGATGGCATCGAGCGCCACCTCGACGACCCTTGTATCAAATTGTGTGCCAGAACTGTATTTAAGCTGGTCCGCACAGAACGAAAGAGGTCTGGCCATGCGATACACACGATGTGTTGTCATGGCATCAATGGCATCCGCCACGCATACAATTCTCGCTTCGAAAGGTATTTTCTCTCCTTTAAGCCGATCAGGATAGCCATGGCCATCCATGCGCTCATGGTGATGCCGAACCATCTGCCGCTCGCGCACCAGTGGGTCCATATGCCTGAGAATGGCATCACCAATGCCGGGATGTGCTTTCATCACGGAAAAGTCGTGTTCCGTATACCGGCCCGGCTTGAGTAAGACCGCATCGGGGACGCCACATTTACCAATATCATGCAAACGGCCACCCGTACGTATCAATTCAACATGATCCTCATCCAGGCCAAGGCCCTTGGCAAAATATGCGGACAAATCACCAACCCGCATGGAGTGGTCCTTGGTGTAGCGGTCGCGCGCTTCCAGGGATCGCACCAGCGCAATCAGTGTTTCCTTCATGCTGGCTGCCAGCGAAGCATGCACCGCACGATTATCCAGTAACATATCGAGTTGGCGCATCAACATTCCCAACAAATTTCGATCCTGTTCAGACACTTCGTCTTCGGCATTTCTGTCCATAACACAAAGCACGCCCATGGATACACTCTGTAAACGAAGCGGTATGGCCATAAAATCATCCGCTGTCACACTTGGCCAACAGGAATAATTTTCTCCTTCAATCATTGTCCCCTCAATAAATTCCTTTCCCCAAAGCAGAAGGGGCGAGAAGGGTGTTTCCGCCAGCGAACAGCTCGCAGGTGCCCGCTCGAGTTCATGTTTTTCTTCGCTACACTGATAGGCAATCTGAATCAACCGGTGCGCACCGCGATCAAACAGCCCGACAAAACCGCGATCCGAACGTACAATATCCATGGCGATGGCCAGGGCACAGCCACAAACGCGGGCAACATCCTGATGTTTGGGCAGGTCATTAATGATGCGAAACAGCAAACTCTGATTACGATCCATATCAAACAATTTTGGCAACAGCTTTCCGTGTGATGAATACAGGTCTTTCCCGTTATTCACTGCCTGTTCTTCATTCGGGACAGGCGCACCTTCCTTTTTGGTGACGAAAGACTGCTGTAGACAATCCTGTAATTCAGCGGGATTGAACGGTTTGGGAAGAATGTGATCTACACCAAGGGATTCCGCCTTTCGCATCCGATCCGGAGATAAAAAACCGCTAACCATGATAATGGGTAACTGTTGCCCCTGATGACGCAGTTCCTCAATCATTTCAAGGCTTTTTCCGTCACCCAGATTATAATCAGTCACGATCCCGTCCCAATGTCCGGCATAAAATAACGTGCGCGCTTCAGCCAATGATGATGCCTGACCCAGGTACAGATTGTCGTCAAGACCGCGAACCGTTTCCGCAATAACTTCCCGAACCGCCTCCTGATCTTCAACAATCAATATATTCATCGACTACCTTCCACCTTGTTGGCTGTCGTAAGCCCGCAGAACACTTTGACCGCGAACATTCACAAGCTGAAGTGGCACTTTTTGTGACGCCATCCATTTTCTGAGCAACGACTGATAGCGCGCGGCATTGTCCAGCCGCACGCGAATTTCCGGTAACTGAAACGGTTTGCTGACAAAATCATAAGCCCCCTGCTCCACGGCATTGAGTGCATCTTCAATACCGGAATAGCCGGTCATCAGGATAACCAGCGTCTTCTCCGGCTGCCCGCCAGCCTCATGCAGAATATTCAGGCCATCTGCTCCAGGCAGAACAATATCACTTAAAATCAAATCGAAAGCTTCCGTTTTTAATGCGGTGAGGGCTGTATCCCCCCGGCGATACAGGGTCACGGCATAGCCTGCTTCCAGAAAATATTCCTCCAGTAGTGCCGCCAGGGCATCGTCATCCTCAACGATGAGTAGCCGGATATTTGACACTATGCGGTGTACCCGTGGCGTGTGTACATCTGAAGCAACTGGTTCTCCAGACGTGAAGGTGAATCTCCCGATGTCCGGGCCTGCTGGTGTGCCTCTCCGGAAATCTGAACATGGTCACGGGGGAAGACATCCCGGCCGGAAACACCGGGATCCGCTTTTCCAGGGCGATTGTTTTGTTGCAACAGCCGGTTAATCAGGCCATCCACGGGATGAACAGTCATTGCCATTTATTCACTCCTTGCGCGGACAGGCATGAACATGTCCGGAAATACGATTAATCTTATCGGTAAGTTTTCTCTCGACTTTAGTGCTTGCCATCAGGCGATAGCGTGTCATTATTTTGACTTCTCAAGCAAAGGGTATGGAGGAACCATTGAAACAGGCGGCTTACATTCTGCTAGTGGATGATGAAGATGAGTTGTGTCTGGCGCTGCAAGAATCGCTGGAACATGGCCGGTACCATGTCACCCGCTGCTCCAATGCCATGCGGGCCAGAGAAGCAATGCAGAATGGCAAGTTTGATGTGGCACTGCTGGACGTCCGTCTGCCGGATGGAAATGGCATTGAACTGTTGCGTGAATTCCGCCATACCGATTCGGATATGGGCGTGATTATGATGACTGGTTACGCTGAAGTAGATACCGCCGTGGATGCAATCCGCCTTGGCGCTGATGATTTTCTCAAGAAACCCTTTGATTTTGATGAACTCCTGATACGCATTGAAGAACTCCTTAAAAAACGCAGCCTGCAACAGGATAACAGGGAACTGAAACAAAAATTACAGGCTACCGAGTCACAGAACACGCTCATTGGGCACTGTGATGCCATCAATAAAATCAGGCAAACGGTTGCACTCCTGCATGATTCGGACAGCACGGTGATGATCACCGGGGAATCGGGAACAGGCAAGGAGGTACTGGCCCGCATGCTGCACAATGCGGGTACACGCGCCAAAAAACCGATGGTTTCGATGAATTGCGGCGCCATCCCCGAAGAATTGTTGGAATCCGAATTGTTCGGGCACGTTAAAGGCGCGTTTACCGGGGCCGTTCGCGCACGTCCAGGCCGCTTTGAGGTCGCCAATGGCGGCACAATCTTCCTGGATGAGATTGGAGACATGAGTCCCAGCCTGCAAGTCAAATTGCTGCGTGTATTACAGGAACGCTGCTTCGAACCTGTCGGCAGTAGCCAAAGTATTGATGTGGATGTGCGTATCATCGCCGCCACCCACCGGAATCTGGAAGATGAAATTGGTAAATCCCGATTCCGGGAAGACCTGTATTATCGGTTGAATGTCATCCCCATTCAACTTCCTCCCTTACGCGAACGCAGCGACGATGTGCTGCTTCTGGCAGATCACTTTACCCAGCATTTCAATGCTCTGAAGCAATCTTCGATCGAGGGCTTTTCGGATGAGACGAAGGCCATCATGCTGAACTACCATTGGCCGGGAAATGTGCGTGAATTGCAGAATCTGATGGAACGGCTGGCAACCCTGAAGCGCAGCGGTATTGTCCAGCCTGATGATTTACCTTCCAGAATGTTGGGCACGGGGCATCGAATTCAGCAAGCCTTCGAAGTCGATGTGGCCACGGAAGAAATCGTCGATTTTAAATCACTGGTGGATGAATTTGAAAACCACCTGATTATTTCATCACTGGAACGTTTTGACTGGAATAAGAATCAGGCCGCCAGATTTTTGACGATGAATCGAACCACTTTGGTTGAAAAGATCAAGAAAAAAGGTCTTCACCCCCGATAAATCCCGGAATACCGGGTGCAACGGCATTTCAACCTGTATTATTCATAAATCACCGTGATGATTGATTCGGGTCTTCGACCTTCACCCTGCGGGCGACCTTGCGTTCACCCAAACGGTCTTTGACCTTTTTGTGCGCCAAGCCGCATGTGTCGCAACGGATGCTTTGGCAGGAGTAGTCGCAGCCATGCATACGGACGACTGACAAAGAATTCGTTGCGGACAAAGGAACAGGCAAGGGTGCGGTAGCATTTGTGAATCATGCGGGTTAAATCCGGCATAAGTCTTGCGTAATGCGCGGGTATGCGCCTGCCCAACCTTCAAAAAAATCTTCTGGGAATCATCTGCGTTATTATGTTGTCCTCGCACGCGATGGCCGCCAGCAATCAACGCATTGAAGGCGTGCGCGCCATTCTGGAGAACGGCAACCCTGAACTGGCCATTAAGAGTGCCCATACCTTGTTGAAAAGCAGCCAAATCAACAACAAGGATCGCCGGAGGCTTCTGGAGATGATTGCCAAAGCCGAGGAGATACGCACATCCTTCCATGGCTATTCGGATGTAAGCTATGCCACACGGGCATGGGCCAGCCTGCTCAAGGAATTCCCCCAGGATAAAAAAGCGGCAGCAATCCGCTGGCGAATTGCGTGGCTCTATTGGCGGCAGGGAAAGCTGCCTGAAGCAAAAAGAACCGCGGAAGAAGTAATTAAAATACATCCGGCGGCAAAAGAAGCTGGAAAAGCAGAATTATTACTGGCACGTATTGCCATTAAGCGTAACCGTATGCATGCGGCCCGCAAACATCTGTTGCAATACACGCTAGGCGAAGAGAATAACAAAGCGGCACAGGCGCGCGGGCTGGCATGGCTGGCAGTGGTAGATTTTTCTGAAAAGCGTTTGAGTGCGGCACTGAAAGGAATGAGAAAAGTTATTCGTCTTTCCCCAGACATCATTGCTTCCGATGCGGAACTGCAATCAACCTATATCCGTTTACTGTATGCTCGGGGTCATCGCGATGAAGCCATGCGCCTTGCCGAAAACTTCTTCAAACAGTACATCAACACCCCCTTTGCCCCAGCCATCCGTCTTATTCATGCTGATTTGCTGGCCCGGAAAGGCAACAGCGCCAAAGCCGTGACGGAATACGATAAGTTGGCGGTCGCGGAAGCGGAAAGCAGTGTCGGTAAAAAGGCATTCATGCGCAAAATGATGTTACAAAACATCAAAACCGACGATGTGAAATCCCTGAAACCCGTACTGGCCGCATTGCAACGCATGGCAGCCGGGAATCAATTATCATACATTGAGATTGAATCCATGCTGGACCAGGCTCAATTGTGGGAAAGACTGTCTGATAAGCTGGACAGGGCGGCTGAAAAATCGCTGGAACTGTATGCCCGAACCGCCGCCAGCCATAATCCGGACTTTTCCACCATTGCCCTTAAAAAGGGTACCACACTCTTACGCCGGCAACTCAAGATCCGAATCCATGAAAAAGCATGGCTGCAAACCGTGGTTCTCTGGAAACGATTCCCACAATTGAGGCCTTATCGGCCCCGCAGTGGTGAACAGAAGTATGACAATATAAATATTGAACTCGGCGTTGCCCATGCCATGCGCATGCTGATGCAGTTTCCCGCAGCCGAAGAAATGTTAAATCGGCTTTACCTGCAAACCAGAGACAGCATTGAAGGACAACGTGTCATGTTGGAATTAACCCAACTCTGGCTGGACAGGGGAGATGCCGGGGGATTCTCCAGAGTGATGCACTGGCTGGATAATCACGAGTTTACGCTCTACCGGCCGGACATGCTGCTTGTAGCAGCCAGCATGCAACTGGCGGAAGGGAAAATCAGTGCCGCCTCACAGACACTCCATGCTGTATCCCCGGAAGACCTGGCGATGGAAACACGCGCAGCCTACTGGCGGACAGAGGCGCACATTGACGAAGCCCTGTCCCGCTGGCATCTGGCGGCAAAAGCATGGGCGAATTATGCCAGATATAACAAGCCCGCAGCCAGCAGGATATTGATGAATCAGGCCAACGCCTTGTTTAAGGCGGAAGAATTCGCAGCGGCGGAAAAAAACTATCTTGCCATACCGAAAAAGATGCGGCTGAGCGAATGGCAATATCGTATGGGATTGGTCGAATATCATAACGGGAAATGGAAACAGGCTGAGGAGCGTTTACAGCGGTTGGCCGAAGATAAGGATGCGGGTGAATACGTCAACATGGCCAAACTGGAACTGGCTGAAAAACGTGCCCGCGCATTACTGGAACGACAATGAAGCCCCAGCCTGTTTATCTCATTGATTTTCCCGCGGGTGAAGAAGCCGACCTGCGCGTTCAATTGGGCCATGTACTGCCCGACACAGTGATCGACACTCCCCTTCCGAACATGGAAAACGTTTGCCTGATGGACGATGCACTTATCTTTGTTAAGGATTCAATGACAGCCGAAGCAACGGTTACGCGTATTTTTAAACAATCTCCCCAAGCCAGTATTATCGTGCTGGCATCATCGGGGAATCAGGAACGCGCAGTGGATTTGATGCGCATGGGTGCAATGGATTACCGTATTCTACCCTGTCCCGACGAAGTGCTGGCCATTTATACACGTAAAGCGGGCCATCAGGCGGAATTGGCAAAACAGGCGAGTAAACAGCAGAAAAATGCCGATACATTTGTTACGCATGATCTGGAAACCCGCAGATTACTCAATCAGGTTTCACTTATCGCCCCCAGCCGTGCCTCAGTATTGGTAATCGGAGAATCAGGCACGGGCAAAGAGCGTATATCCCGCTTCATCCATCAGTGTTCAACTCGTAATGATCGCCCCTTTATCGCCATCAACTGTGCAGCCATCCCCGAAGGCATGCTGGAATCTGAATTGTTCGGCCATGAGAAAGGTTCCTTCACCGGTGCCACAAGCGCCCGCCCAGGCAAGTTTGAAATGGCGCATCAGGGCACGCTGTTACTGGATGAAATCACCGAGATGCCACTTCATCTCCAGGCCAAGCTCCTGCGCGTATTGCAGGAAGGCGAGGTGGATCGCCTGGGTGGCCGCGCCCCGATAAAAATTGATGTACGTATCATTGCCACCAGCAATCGCGACATCGTCAAATTGGTGACGGAGGGTATGTTTCGTCAGGATCTCTATTACCGGCTGAATGTTGTTACGGTGCAATTACCCTGCCTGCGCCATCGCCCCGGCGATATTGAACCGCTGACACATCACTTCCTCGAACATTTTAGCGCCATGTATGGCAAGCCCGCGCCTGTGATCACCCGGCAAGCCTTATGCAGACTTTGTGAACACCACTGGCCGGGCAATGTACGCGAACTGGAAAATTGCATGCACCGGGCATTTCTGATGGGTTCCGAAGGGGAAATCGACGAGGAGCATTTGGGTCTGGAGGCACAAACGTCTGCGGAGACGACGCCTGTATCCGGCTCGCATGCTATCGCAGCAGGAATGAGCATCCGCGACATGGAACGCGTCCTGATTGAGGAAACCGTCAAGCACGTGCAGGGAAACCGTTCCGAGGCGGCCAAGCTGCTCGGCATCAGTATCCGCACGCTACGCAATAAACTAAACGACATGGCAGCAGTCAATGCACATCAGTCTGGCACGGCGCTTGCTGATACATCCTTGGGCAACATACCCACTCCATCAGGCAATCCACCAGGCACGATGGATGTATGTCAGAGATAGGGGGAAACATGAGTGAGATATCCGCAAGTCTGTTCGGCAAAGGCTTCCTGAAACTGGAGACTGCTCTCTCGGCCCGGGAACGTATGCAAAGCGTATACTCGGCCAATATTGCCAATGCTGATACGCCAAATTACCGCGCGGATCAGCGCAGTTTTGCGGATTTCCTGACCGCCAGTCAACAAAATCAGGGGCATGGCGGCTTGGCCCGTACGCAGCCGGGGCACATGGACATAAACAACTCACCTTCTTTGCAACAGACAGTGTTCAAACGCTCCGACGCTACACAGCGCATGGATGGAAATACCGTGGATATGCAAAAGGAAATGGCCGGCATGGCGGAAAATCAATTGATGCATGAACTCACCATCCGTCTGCTCAAGGGACGCCTGGAAGGAATGAAAAATACCATTAGAGAAGGAGGTCGGTAATGTCTGATTCACTGTTTGGCGCCATGAGTATTAGCGGCGCGGGTATGTCCGCCCAGCGCGCCCGTATGGATATTGTCGCCGAAAATATCGCCAATGCGGAATCCACCAAATCTCCGGATGGTGGGCCATACCGCCGCCGTCAAATTATTTTTCAGGCTATCCAGCCAAGACAGGCGTTCAATGATGTGTTCCGCTCATCATTTCAGGGGCATAAACCCAATACTGTCAAGGTCGCAGGAGTCGTCCCCGATCAACGTCCGTTCCGTGAATTATACAATCCGTCACATCCGGATGCCGACAAAAACGGCATGGTCAAGATGCCGAATGTCAACACCATCGGAGAGATGGTGGATATGCAATCTGCGGCAAGAAGCTTTGAAGCCAACGTAACCACCATGGAAGCCGCCAAGCGAATGTTCCAGAAATCGCTCGAATTACTGCGTTAGGAGAATACATAATGAGTATGCAAATCAATGCTTACGCCAATGCCATTGGCAACACCATCAAGCCGGAAAGTAAGCCTGCGCCAGCCGCCAAAGGGCAGTTTGGTGCGTTGATCCAACAATACGTCGAACAGACGAACATCCAGGAAAAAGTGGCAGGCAAGGCATCCGTCGAACTGGCTACCGGCAAGAGCCACAACGTCTCGGAAACCATGCTGGCACTACAGAAAGCGGATCTTTCCTTCCAACTCATGCTCAGTGTGCGTAATAAACTCGTGGACGCCTATCGCGAAGTCATGCGCATGCAGGTATGAGGACGGACATGAACCCACCTCTTTACCGTTCCGGAAAAATTATTGCCGAGGATAAGAATTATGGCTGACACACTGACTCCATCTCATGCACAGGATGTCTCCGTCGCTACCGGCATCGCAGGCAATACGGCATCGCAGGCAATACCGGGCGCACCCATAAAATCACAGCTCGCTGCAATGCTGCTGAGCAATCGCCGATTGTTGCTGTTCATCGCGGGCAGTCTCATGCTGGCCGCCTTTATCAGCATGGTGATGTGGTCCTCAAAAACACCGTACCAGCCCGTCTATGCCGGTATGGCGGCAGCCGATGCATCCGCTGTCGTTGATTACCTGCAAAAGGAGCACATCCCCTATCAGTTGCAGGGTGCAGGAACCGTACTGGTGCCCGCCGATCAGGTCTATGCCGTGCGTTTGAAACTGGCCGGACAGGATATTACCCCCGGTGGTGCGATGGGTTTTGAATTATTCGACAAGAAAGGTGAATTTGGCATTAGCGACTTTACCCAGCAGGTCAATTATCAACGGGCGCTTCAGGGGGAGCTTGCACGCACCATTGAGGTTATGCCTCGCATTGCCGCTGCGCGCGTGCAACTGGTTTTACCCAAGGATTCCGCGTTTGCGGATCGTGAACGTAAAGCCTCTGCTTCAGTCATGCTCAAACTTGCCGGTGGCCAGCGCCTGACCAAGCAGAATGTCATGGCCATTCAAAGTCTGGTTGCGGCCAGTGTACAGAGCCTGGATATAAAAGCTGTCACGGTTGTGGATGCAAGCGGAAATCTGCTCTCCAACAACGAGGAACAGGCACCCATGAATGCCGGTCAGACGTTACAGGATGTCCAGACCCAAATGGAGCGCCGTTTGGAGGCAAGGCTCACCGGCATGCTGGAGCAAGTCGTTGGCGCAGGCCAGGCCGTAGTGCGGGTCACGACGGATATTGACCGCCAGGTGGTCGAGCAGAACAGCAAGCGATTCAATCCGGATGAACAGGTGATTCGCAGCCAGAAGGAGACGACGGAAAGCCGTAAAAGCGTGGATGCTTCACCCATCGGCATACCGGGAACTGCCTCCAACACGCCCGATGCCAATCCTGCAAACAATAATGCTACAAACTCCCCCGCCGCAACCACGCCACCACAGGAAAATGCCAACAGAAACGAGCGAACTACCAATTACGAGATAAGTTCGACCACCGAGCATCGTATCATTCCTTCAGGTGGTATCAAAAAGATTTCTGTGGCGGCTATCGTCGGCGGCACATTCAAGAAGCCCGGTGATGCCTCCACCTTTACGCCACGCGGCAAGCAGGAACTAAAAACCTTGCAAGGTCTCATTGAGCGCGCCATTGGTTACGATGAAGATCGGGGGGATTCCGTAGAGATTCAGAGCATGCCGCTCATGGACATTGCCAGTCATGCTGATACAGGTGCGCTGGAAACAGCGGCCAACAGGGCACTCTATATGGATATTGCACGCTACGGGCTGGCCGGCCTTGCGCTATTGCTCCTGGCCTGGTTCGTACTTCGGCCATTATCACAACGTATTACCAGTCAGAGTGCGGGTGGAACGCATACCGGAGGCGAAGCGTTTACACCACAGGCTTTGCCCGCCATGTCTCCCGCCGCCTATGCCCGTCTGGAATCCACGGAACGCGCCAGACAGGTCATTATCAATGAACCTGATCGTGCTTCACGCGTGGTCAGTGAATGGATTGAACACACATGAAGAGCAATGCCAAGCTAAGCGGGCTGGATAAAACAGCCCTTCTGCTTTATGCGCTGGGGCCGGAAGCCTCGGCCCCCATCGTGCGCGATCTGGACAATGAAATACTGATCCGGCTCGGACAACGCATGTCCGATCTCGGCAAGATCGAGGCGGAAACGCTGCATGCGGTTGTACAGGAATATCTGGACATGCATCATTCCGACGACCCGCTGTTGCGTTCCTCGCGCAAAGATGTCCTCAGTCTGCTGAAATACGCCATGGATGAAGAACGTAGCGCTCAGGTTCTGGCAGGCCTGGATGCGCCGCGGAAACTCAGCATCTGGGAAAAACTGTCGCGTCTTAAGCCGGAAATGATTAAACCATACGTGGAAAATGAACATCCCCAGACCGTCGCCCTGATTCTTGGTAATATCGAGAGCTCCGTGGCCAGCCGGGTCATTGCCCTTCTGCCAGAGGATATGCAGATGTCCGTGGTGGTACGGATGTCTAAAATTGAAACCGTTCCCAGCGATCTGGTTCGTGACATTGAGGAAACACTGGAAGAAGAACTGTCGGGTATGGAAGGATCCTCGGGATTATCATTCGACGGCATGGTCAATGTTGTTGATATCCTCAAAAAACTCGATAAGTCCGTAGCCAAACCCATCCTTGAACGATTGCAGGAAAAAGATGAAGAATTGTTTCAGCAGGTGGATCGTCTGCTGCTTGTTTTTGAAGACCTGAACGAACTTTCCGACCGCGACATCCAGTCCATTCTCAAACATATTTCATCCGACGATCTGGTCAAAGCGCTTAAAGGGGCATCGGACGAAATCGCCGACAGTTTCTTCGGCAACATGTCAAAACGCGCGGCGGAAATTATGCGTGAAGACATGGAAGTGATGGGACCGTTAAAACTGGCTGATGTGGAAGAAAGCCAGCAAAACATCCTCAAAACCGTCCGCAAGCTGGATGACGAAGGTGCCATCACTCTCGGTGGCAATGAGGAAATGGTTTAAACATGAGTCTTGCCCCCCTGCCATTGAAGGTGATTGAGGGAGTGCCGTCCTCATTTCCGTTCGGAGAGTTAAAGACGAACCTCGCGGTCAAGCCGCTTGAAACAGACCGTATGAAACAACTGGAGCAAATGCTCCAGGAAGCGCAGGGACGCGCAGGAATTATCGAAAAGGAAGCCTACGACAAGGCATATCGGGCGGGTGAGAAGACGGGAATTGATCTCGGAAAGAAACGCGCGGAGCAGTTCATATCATCCATGGAAACATTGCTGCGCCAAAGTGAAGATGAACTGGCACGGATGCATGACCATATTAATGAAACAGTGTTGGAAATCGCCGATGCAGTCATCCATCATGTGGTAGGAACCATGATGGAAGATCATCCCGGCTATCTGAAACAGATGGTTGAACAATGCGTACAGCGCCTTCCCGCATATGACACGCTAAAGCTGGCCGTAGCGCCGGAAAACATGTCCATGATTGAAACGCTGCTGGAAAACGGTTTACAGGAAAATAAACCACAAGACAACGCATCGCAGGATATCCGCCTGATACCGGATGGCAGCGTTCGGCCCGGAACCTGCCGTATCATGGCCCGGACAAACGACGTGCTCATTGA
>BTQQ01000028.1:0-14467 GCA_036985955.1 Zetaproteobacteria bacterium
GCCGTCTGTGGGGCTCTGCATGTGGCTTTATTTATGAAGGTATTAGCAAATCTGACCTATACTTGATCATGAGGTAATGCAAATGCCCAGCCTGTCCCCACACACTGCTCATGGTGCTACCGCATGGCGGGAACACCGAAGCCATACTGCATCCGCACAAATTCGACTGATTGGCGCTGCCTGTGGACGTGGTGCAAAAGATACCCGCTGTGCTTCAGGCCCCGATTCCCTGCAACACGGAAAACTTGTAGCCGCGCTTTGGTCACGGGGAATTCATGCGGGCTGGCAAACCATACTGCATGCAGATAAAAAAGACCTGTCCAACCTGCATGTTATCACTGATATGGTGGATCGACTGGCTAACGTAGTGGAAAATGAGGTGCAACAACGGCATTTATTTGCCGTTCTGGGCGGTGATCATGCCTGTGCCATTGGCACATGGAGCGGAGCGGCGAGAGCTTTACACCAAGCGGGGCCTCTCGGACTCATCTGGCTGGATGCGCACATGGACAGCCACACGCCACAAACCAGCCCCAGCGGTGCACTGCACGGCATGCCGCTAGCCTGCCTGTTGGGACACGGTGCAAAGGTGCTGACGGAACTGGCCGGAGAACAATCGGCCCTTTCTCCCGCACACGTCTGTCTCATCGGCGTACGCAGCTTTGAGCCCGAGGAGAAAGCACTTCTGGATCAGCTTGGAGTCAGGGTATATTACATGGCAGAGGTAAGGAAACACGGATTGGGTATCATCATGCGCGAGGCATTCCGGCATGTGGCGAAGGAAGCGGCGGGCATCGGCATTTCCATTGATCTGGACGGCATTGATCCACGGGATGCGCCAGCCGTGGGCTCACCGGTTCCCGGAGGTATACGCCGCCGCGAACTGTTGCCTGCCTTGCACTGGCTATCCCATCAGCCCGGCATGATGGGTGTTGAAATCGCCGAGTTTAATCCTGCTCTGGACCACCGGGGAAAAACTGCACGTCTGATCTACGATATGCTCACAGCCATCACGCCCGCAATGGACTCTCCATGAATCGTGCCATTGAACTTGAGAAACGTTATTGCGCGCAAAATTACGCGCCACTGCCTGTGGTACTCGTACGTGGAAAAGGCGTCTATGTCTGGGATGACGAGGGCACGCGTTATCTGGATATGATGAGCGCCTATTCCGCCATCAGCCTGGGACACTGCCATCCACGCATTGTGCGTGTGCTGGAAAAACAGGCAGGACAACTCGGCGTGGTTTCCCGCGCCTTTTATACGGACAATCTCGGTTCGTTTTTGAAGCGGGCCTGCGAACTCACCGGTATGGACATGGCATTGCCGATGAATTCCGGCACGGAGGCGGTGGAAACCGCACTTAAAGCCGCTCGCAAGTGGGCATATAACGTGAAAGGCGTTGCACCGGAAAAGGCTGAAATTATCGCCTGCGATGGCAATTTCCACGGCCGTAGCATCAGTATCGTGACCATGTCTTCAGAGGCACAATACCGGCAGGGATTCGGCCCCTTTCCTTCCGGCTTTGTACGCATTCCATATGGTGATGCGATGGCTCTGGAGTCGGCGATTACACCGAACACGGCCGCCTTTCTGGTCGAACCGATTCAGGGTGAAGGCGGTATCATTGTGCCGCCGGACGGCTATCTGGCCGATTGCGCCCGCATTTGCAAGGCGAATAACGTGCTGCTTTTCACCGATGAAATCCAGACGGGACTCGGCCGAACCGGCAAGCTGCTGGCAAGCTGGCATGATGATGTCCAACCGGACGGGCTCATGCTCGGTAAGGCTCTGGGAGGCGGCATGCTGCCTGTCTCCCTGTTTCTCGCCCGCAAAGATGTGATGGATGTATTTACGCCCGGAGACCACGGTTCCACATTCGGTGGTAATCCTCTGTCCGCGGCCATTGGACTGGAAGCACTCAATATCATTGCCGGGGATAAACTGGCCGACCGCGCCGCTGAAACAGGGGCGGTGTTCCTGCGGGAACTCAAACAACTGAGATCACCGCTGATTCGGGAGGTACGTGGCAGAGGGTTGCTAATCGGCATGGAACTCAAGCCGGAAAAAGTATCGGCCCGCGCCTTCTGTGAACACCTGATGCACCGCGGCATCCTGAGCAAGGATACGCATGCCACCGTGGCCCGATTTGCTCCGCCACTTGTCATTACGCTTGATGAGATCGAATGGGCAGTCGAACAGATCAAAACAACGCTGGCCGAGTTGGAAGCGTAAAAAAACTGTTTAGCGCAGGGAATATTGAGCAAACATCTGCTGGTTGTCCGACTCTGCATCCAGATACAGGGATTTGAGTTTAAGCCGTGCGGATGCTGCAAGGTCACCTTGCAAGATTGTATGAAACGCACCACCACCAAGCAATGTGTGGTGCGTGGTCAGAAACAGCCGGTCCAGTGCTCCAGCCCTGATCAGCGTTCCATGGACTTGCGGCCCGGCGATCATGTAGGCGCTGGAAAAACCCAAGCCAGCAAGCTTCCGCCTGAGCGCACCACCGTTCACCCCTTCAGCGCCACCCGCATGGATAACGTGCGCACCGTGACGTTTGAGCGCCATTTCCCATGTGGGGTCCACCTGTTCCGTGGTAAATACATAGATGTCCCGCCCATGCACCATATCCAGCGCCGCCGCCGGAATATCCAGACTGTTGCTGACAATGGCGACGGCCGGTTGGGAATCAAGTCCCTGCTCGCGTCGCCAGTCCAGCAAATCGGCATAATCCTTCCCTTGCCCCACCGGCAACAAATCCTGCGCCTGCCCTTGGGCTAGTTGGCGAAAATAACGGGCCGAAGTAATCATCACATCAGCCTGCGCCGCCAGTTCCTGATAAAGCCGCCAGTCGCGTTTGTTGGCAATCGCTTTCGGCACGATAAATTGATCACTGTTCGCATCACGCAGGGAAATCCGCCCGTCTATACTGGCGATGTAGTTGGAATAAATCAGCACATCGCCATCCGCAGCCTGACGATGCAGATTCAGGCTTAAATACAGCCCTTCAAGGGGCTTCTGCAACTGTGGTTCGGGATATAAGCGCAAAACACTCATATATGGATGCTAAGCCGGACTATTCATCAATGCTTTCGTGCGATACGAAATTCAACCGCTGATGTATTCCTTCAGGCGTGAGATCATCTCTTCCCGCTCTTCTATCATCAGCGCCACAATATCACGCAGGGAAACAATACCGATGAATTCATCACCATCAAAGACCAGAAGATGACGGCAGCGATTCTCCTTCATCAGATCAAGACAGCGGTCACATGTCTCCCCCGAACCAACCTTGACCGTCTTTTCTGACATCACATCCTTGATAACAACATCCGAAGGATTCCGCTGCGCACCCACCACCTGCATCATCAGGTCCCGTTCAGTGAACAGGCCAGCAATTCCCTGTTCGCCCTTCACCACCAGTGCGCCGATATATTTACTGGTCATGAGTATTGCCGCCTCCAATGCCGTGCTGTGTTCATTGATGGTGACAACATGCCGTTCAATTTCGGATGTAATTTTCATTTCGGCCTCCCTTCTCAGATCTGTGGTGTTCCGGTATTTTAGCAGATAATCATTTGTCAGGCTGGCGCATGGGTGCTTCGTCGTGCGGATTGCATCTGTACATACCGGTTAAGTGATGCAATCACAGCCAGCGTAATCAGGAATATCAGCATTTGCATGGCGCTTGGCTGATCGGTATAACCAATCATCACATGCAGGATTTCACCGATAAAGCTGGACTGCGGAAGCCAACCGGAGCTATCCCAGATGGGGTCCACCAGCGAGGGCAAAACATCAATCAACACCAGATTCTGGACCGCCTGGGATGCCATGCCGGCCGCCAGAAAAATGAGCACCCAACCGATCACACCAAACAGATGTTTGAGTGGAATATGGATCATCCCTTTGTAAATCACATATCCGACCAATGCGCCGGACAACACACCCAGCAAACCGCCCGACAGAACGGCGTAGCCATCATCCTGCACGGATTGTGCCGCACCGAACAAAAAGAATACGGCCTCACCACCCTCCCGCATGACAGCCGTCAGCGAAACAATCGCCAGTGCTGTTCTGGGCAGCTCACCTTCGGCCACGGACTGGCCGACATGACGCATGCGTGCAGCCATTTCCCGGCCATGCTGGCTCATCCAGATCACTGTCCAGGCAATCAGTATGGATGCCAGCATCAGAACCCCGGCATTGAACAGGAATTCACCATCACCCGTCGCTGCATTTTCCAACTCATCCATAAACAGCGCGATCAAAACCGCGCCTCCCGCACCGGCCAGTCCGCCCATACCTATCCATCGCCGTGTGCCCGGCATACCTTCGGTTGCGGCCAGCAGCACGCCAAGCACCAGCGCCATTTCCAGCATTTCACGAAATACAATAATCAGTGCGGAAATCACTGCTTCCCCCCCGAACCCGAAGCACAACGGATGCAATGGCCAAAAATAACCAACTGATGGCCGGTTATGACAAAGCCCTTCTCTCTGGCAGCGTCTTCTTGCAAAGCCTCAATCCTGTTCTGTGTAAATTCCTCAATAGCACCACATTCGACACAAACCATATGATCGTGATGTGATTTATCGGCGCGCTCATAGCGTTTCTTGTCCGCTAACTGGATGCTGGCAATCAGGCTCGCATCCTCCAGCGCCGCAAGGCCACGGTATACCGTAGCAATACCAATGGATTCTCCCCGGTCGCCAAGTGCACGGCTGATTTCCTCGGCATCCCAGTGACGATTGGATGTGTTAATCAGGTCCAGTATAGCCTGACGTTGAACGGTTAAACGTCTCATAATGGGGAATGATAACCATTATCACTTCTAATGCAACAAAAAAGGAGCGGCAGCCTTTACGAATAATACAGACAGAATGGCATGTCTTTGTGACTCGGGCTTCAGCCTTCAAGCATCCAAACGATCTATAACCGTTTGTCATTGTCAATTTCATCATCAGATGGAGCCGATTTTCCCAACAATTCATCACGTAAAACCCGCACTTCTTCCGGCGCATGGATGCCGATCTTGACCTGTGATCCCTTGATGCCCAGAACCTCGACACGAATATTATGGCCAATAACCATCGTCTCGTTTTTTTTGCGTGTCAGAATCAGCATATTGTTTCCTTGCAATTGATATTTAACACGGGCATTTCATGAATAGTCCGGGTTAACACGCATTATGCAAATTACAAGCCATAATACGAAGAAGCTGCGTATCATGGTAATATTTAGTGCGCTAGGGTAAACAATCCGTCAAAATATCACCTGAGGACGTTTAACCTGTTAGATTACATCATGCATGAGTTTGACAAATGGCTAAGTGGCTATTGCAAAAAAAAAGGAGCGATTAAAAATCGCTCCTTTTTGACTTTCTGGTACCGAGGACTGGAGTCGAACCAGCACTTTCGTGAGAAAACTGGCACCTGAAGCCAGCGCGTCTACCAATTCCGCCACCTCGGCATAGACTTCTGCGCAGCGCTGCTGCGAAGGCGCGCAATCATGAGAATGGAGCAACATCGTGTCAAGAAAGATTAACAAGCGCACTGAGCGTAAAAACCGCCCGGAGAAACGGTCAAAGAATCGTTCTTTCAAAGGCAAAACACCTGAGAGGAAAGGGCGTTCGCATACACCTCAACGCTCCCGCCCTGACCACGCAAAAACATGGACGGGCATTGTTTCGGCACACCCTGATGGTTTTGGTTTCGTGGACGTAGCAGGCAGGGACAAGGGGCTTTTCCTGCCTCGTGAAGAAATGAAGTCCCTGATGCATGGTGATGTGGTGGAAGTACGTACCACCCTCCGCCGGGGCCGCGAATCAGCTGAATTGATTCGCATCGTCGAAGAAGCCTCCTCCATACTGATCGGACAATTTATTCTTCAAGGCGGCATTGGACTGGTGCAACCACGTTCCCGCAAGATGTCGCAAACCATTCTGGTAAGAAACCGGGATGCCGCAGGAGCGCATGACAACGATTGGGTGCGCCTGCAGGTTCAGCGTGGAACAAGCCCTTTGCGCGGCAAGGTGCTGGAAGTGCTGGGGGACAACCTGAACCCGGAGCGCCTTATCGATCTCATTGTCGCGGAGCAACAATTGCCTGTTGATTTCCCTGCACCGGTTCTGGCTGAGGCCAACTTCCTCTCCGATAGCGTCAGTGAAAAGGATATGAAGGGCCGCATGGATTTACGGCATTTGCCTTTTGTCACCATTGATGGTGCGGATGCGCGTGATTTCGATGACGCCATCTGCGTATTACCACGGGGTGAAGGTTTCGAGGCATGGGTCGCCATCGCCGACGTGGCACATTATGTTCGGCCCGGCTCAATGCTGGATGAAGAAGCGTTGGCACGGGGAAATTCATTTTATTTCCCGGACCGCGTCATCCCCATGTTGCCGGAGAAACTGTCCAACGGTCTGTGTTCACTCAATCCTGACGTACCAAGGCTGGCCATGGCCGTGCGCATGCGTTTCGATGCATCGGGCCGCCGCCGCGCCGTGCAGGCGTATGAAGCTGTCATTCATTCACAGGCAA
The DNA here is from genome assembly GCA_036985955.1 of Zetaproteobacteria bacterium. Classification (GTDB taxonomy): domain Bacteria; phylum Pseudomonadota; class Zetaproteobacteria; order Mariprofundales; family Mariprofundaceae; genus JAUZQZ01. The sequence continues at coordinate 6,546 of BTQQ01000028.1, forward strand.
GATTGACCTACGCTCAGGCGGCTAAATGGCTGGATGAGCGCGATGAGAAAACCGTCACCAACCCAAAGGTACGCGAAATGCTCGATCATGCCGCCCGGCTATACCGCAAGCTGGACCATAACCGCAAACGCCGAGGTGCGCTCGATCTGGATGTTCCGGAGGTGCGCGCCGTACTGCATGAGGGACGCGTCAGCACCATGGGATCGGATGAGCGCAATATCGCCCATCATCTGATTGAAGAAATGATGCTGGCCGCCAACACCGCTGTGGCCGAATACCTTGAGAACCACCACTGTGCACTCCTGTATCGGGTACATCCCGCTCCGGAACGTCAGGCCATTGAGTCGTTGAACGAATTCCTTGCACCCTTTGGAATCTTTGTTCGACTGCCCAAAATTAAAGATGAAAACAACAAGGTGCGTCCCGGCGATGTGCAGTTTGTACTGGAAAAATCAGAAGGAACACCGTTTGCCCATGTCTTGCACCGGCTGGTGCTTCGCTCCATGCAACAGGCCCGGTACACACCCGAGAACGAGGGACATTTCGGCCTGGCATATCCAGTCTATTGTCATTTTACCAGCCCCATTCGCCGTTACGCCGATCTGACGGTACATCGAAGATTGAAAGCCGTGTTGCGAAAACAAAGTCCGGACAAAGCACAACCTGTGGCAGAACTGGCTTCCATTGGCATTCATGTCTCAGCGCAGGAACGCATACAGCAACGCGCCGAATGGGATACGCAGGCCATGCTGGCCGCACTGTATCACCAGAAGGATGTGGGGAAGCGCATGCCCGCCATGATCTCAGGTGTGACCAAACGCCGTATCTTCGTGGAACTGGAAGCTACACTGGCCGAAGGCTCTCTAAGTCTGGATGATCTTGGTGGCCTGTTTGTGCTGGATGAAGCCAACCACCGCCTCCATGCCCGCAAAGGAGGCATCAACTATGGTCTGGGTGATAAAATTGAGGTCGTCATCGAATCCACGGATCCGGTGCGTGGACTGATTCGGGTTAGCCTGGCAGAGATGCAAGACCGTTCGTCACTCCACGATATCTCCTGAATTCTCTACGTACGGCTTATTTGTCAGCGGAGGCAATCCAGGTGACCCCCCTCATGCACAGGGTTGTCCCTTGTTTCAGTGCATCCGCGACCTTGATGACTTCATCGATGTAATTCAGGCGAGTCGGCTCATCCAGTTGCCTGACGAGCGCCATGACCGGTGCGGCCAAATCCGATATCGCCTCCCAATAGGCCCGGCCATCTTCAACCTCAACGACATCAATTGCCATTTCTTCCAGTGCAATATTTCTGAAGCCTGCTGACGCGAGGGCATCCTGCAGGCGATCCGGGTCCGCAAAAGCAAATATACCGGGGGCTCCGGGAGGAGGGACAGGGATGTCCATATACTTGCTTAATGTCTTCATGAGTACGCCCACAAAAGGATTCTTCTCCGGCGCCGCCCAGCAGGCCAGACTGATGCGCCCATCCTGTTTCAGCGCCTTATGGGCAGCAGTGAGGCAGGCCCGCGGCTCTGGCATAAACATCAGGCCCCAACGGATGGTCACCGCATCAAATGAACCTGCTGTAAAATCCAGTGTTTCCGCATCAATACAGTGAAATTCAATATTATCGAGATTCATTCTTGTGGCTTTCTCACGGGCAACAGCAAGCATTTCATCCACCAGATCGGTGCCGATGACCTTGCCGGATTCACCAACAATTTGCGCCGCTGATATCGCAGGCTCTCCCGTGCCCGAGGCAATATCAAGCAGCCGGGAGCCGGAAGATATTCCGGATAGTTCGAGCATACGTTCGGCGACAGGCGCCGCACCTTTTCGCAACAGTTCATCACGCCGACGCCAGCCTTCGGCAACCGATGACCAGTTACTTCGTTCACGTTCTTTTAATTCGGATATGTCAAAGTTTGCCATATTTTGTCTGCCTTTGATTAGATTTTGTTGTGCATATTCAGCAAGCTTCCAGACTTTAGCTCTACTATGGCCAGTTTGAAACCTGACGTTGAATCATCGGGTCTTTCAGCCACACATTTATTTCCGCCAAAACTCGGGGAGGAGTAGTACAAAAAAAGTATAAATCTCAAGGCGGCCCAAAATCATGCCAAACATCAACACCGCTTTTGCCGCCGCGGGCAATAATTCATAATTGTGCGCCGGGCCCACCGCGCCAAAGCCAGGCCCGGTATTGGAAAGACATGCTGCGGACGCGCTTAAAGCTGTAAACACATCTACACCAGTCAACGCAACCAGAATGGCAATGACAAAGAAACTCACCAGATAAAGGACGGCGAAACCCCATAACGATTGTGCCACACTCGATTTCAGGGCACGGTCTCCAATCTTCACATGCATGATGCCATGAGGATGAACCAGACGCCGCAATTCACGCCGGGCATGTCGAAACAAAAGCAGCAATCGAACCACCTTCATGCCCCCGGAAGTAGAGCCGGCGCATGCCCCGACCAACATCATCAAGAGTAAAATCAGGATTGGACCCGATGGCCAGGTACTATAATCGCCTACGGTAAATCCCGTGGTGGTGGCGATGGAAACTGTGCTGAAAACCACTTCATCCCAACTGCTTCCTGCCGCTTGCGGAACCACCAGCAAGCCAATGAACAAAGTCAGTAGAAACAGGCCACCCAAATAGAATTTAAATTCATCATCGGCCAGATACAGTCTGAGCGAAAGACCACGCCGCATGGCAGCAAAATGCAGTGAAAAATTAATCCCCGATGCGAACATGAAAATAACCGCCAGAACGTGCAGAGCCGGTTTTCCATAATATCCGAAGCTGGCATCGTGCGTGGAAAAACCGCCCGTGGACACCGTACACATGGCATGGTTGACGGCATCGAACCAACTCATGCCTGCCCACCCGTACGCCAGCGTGCATAGAACAGTGATGCCCAGATAAAGTGCCCACAACACCTTGGCTGTTTCGGAAACACGCGTGGTGAGCTTATCTTTGACCGGCCCTGGAACTTCGGCGCGCATCAGTTGCATACCGCCAGCACCCAGAAAAGGCATGACAGCAACAACCAGCACAATAATACCGATGCCCCCCAGCCATTGCTGCATGGAACGCCAGAACAGAATGGAGGGAGCCATGTTGTCCAGACCACTCAGAACAGTGGCACCAGTAGTTGTCAGACCGGACACCGATTCAAAGACCGCATCCACAAATGAATGACAAATTCCAACCGCCCAAAACGGCACTGCACCAAGCAACGACAGTAGTATCCATGCCAATGTGACAATTAGAAAACCGTCGCGATGGTTAAGGTGCGATGGTGCCGGTCTTGTCATCCCCATCAGAATGATCCCGATTAAAATGACTGCTCCACCGCAACCGATAAATTGCATGGCGTGGCCAGTCTGATAGTGGATGGCCACCCCTGCTGTGACTGCCATGCCACTCCCGAACAACACGAGCAACATGGCCAGTGTCCATACAATACCCTTCAGGTGCATGGATTAAACCACTTCATTTGCGCCAGAACTCGGGAACCAGCAGTACAAAAAACGTAAAAATCTCCAACCGCCCCAGAATCATGCTAAACATCAATACGGCCTTGGCCATGGTCGGAAGAACGGCATAAGTGGAAGCGGGTCCAACATCACCAAAACCCGGGCCGGTATTGGTCATGCAAGCTGCGGCCGCAGATGCGGCGGTAACCACATCAACACCGGAAAAAGAGACAAGCGCCGTAATCAGCACATAGCTCGCTACAAACAATACGGCGAACCCCCACAATGCTTGAGTCACTTCCGTGCTAACACTGTGTTCACCAATCTTGATGGGCACAACTGCATGGGGGTGAATCAGGCGGCGAATCTCCCGCATGCCCTGGCGGAACAGAAGCAGCACGCGGACCACTTTCATTCCGCCTCCTGTCGATCCTGCACAGGCGCCGACAAACATGGCGATCAAAAACAGCACCATGGTTCCAGGCGGCCAGCCGCTGTAATCGCTAACCGCGAAACCTGTAGTCGTCGCAATGGATACGGTGTTGAACAACACCTCATCCCATCGGCCCCTTCCATCCGCAAATACGAGCACGCTTATCATCAACAGAAGGGCCAACAACCACTTCATGTAAGTGCGGAACTCATCGTCCTGAAAGTAAGTTCTGGGCGAGAATCCATGCAACAGTGCGGAAAAATGCAAGGTAAAATTGATACCGGCCAAAACCATGAACCCAGCCCCGATCAGACGTAATTGCGGCTCATCGAAATACCCGAAACTGGCATCATGTGTAGAGAAACCGCCGATAGCAACGGTGCACATGGCATGGTTGACGGCATCAAACAATCCCATGCCCGCCCACCAGTAGGCCAGTGCACATACAGAAGTCATGCCAAGGTACAGATACCACAGCACCTTGGCGGTTTCCGTCACGCGGGCGGTCAGTTTATCCTTGACCGGGCCGGGAGTTTCGGCCTTGAATAATTGCATGCCACCAACACCGAGCAAAGGCATCACCGCCACGGCCAGCACAATGATACCCATGCCGCCCAGCCATTCCTGCATGGAGCGCCAGAACAGGATGGAGGGCGGCAACTGATCCAGACCGGAAAGAACGGTCGCGCCCGTTGTGGTCAATCCTGATGTGGATTCAAACAAGCCATCAATCAGAGACGTTATCGTGCCTGTCGTCCAATACGGTACGGCACCAAGCAGGGACAGAACCACCCATGCAAGCGCCACGATCATGAAACCATCTTTATGTCCCAACTGACTGGGTGCCGATCCGGCGGCACGCATCAAAATCAATCCGATAGCAGAAACAATCAGACCCGCCTCGACAAACTGACGAACATGATCCGTATGATAATAGAACGCCACAACGGCAGGAGCCAACATAGCAGAGCCGAACAGGGCGACCAGAATGCCGATCGTCCACACCACCCCTCTTACATGCATGATAGCTTCTTACCCTGCATTATTCATAAATCGCCGTGATGCTTGCGCAGGAACTTTGTCCGCAACGGACAGCGTGGCCCCAAAGCGGCCATTCCAAGGAAGGAGACCATAGCCATGTATACGGACGACCGGCGAGGGATTCGGTGCGGACAAAGAACCAAGCCAGGGGCACGGCAGCATTTGTGAATAATGCAGGGAAAGACTCAGAAGAATTCCAGATGCACTTCGAACAGCTTTTCCGTTGCCCGAACCGAGCTGCTTTGAGTCACCATCACAATATGGTCGTGTGCCTGAATGCGGGTATCTCCCCTGGGAATGACCACCGCGTCGCCGCGTAGAATAGCGCCAACCATCGTTTCATCAGGCAAGTCCAGTTCACAGAGCGGCGTATCCAGAATATCGCTGGTTTCCAAAGCCTCGGCCTCCAACACCTCCAGACTGCCATCACCCAGTGAAGACATGCCCAGAATACGGCCTTTGCGGATGTGGCTCATGACGGATGAAACCGTTGTTAAGCGTGGGGAAATGGTCACATCCAGTCCAATCTCACGGACAAGGTCGGAATAAATCGCACGGTTTACCAGTGTCATAACATGTGGGATTTTGTATTTTCTGGCAATCAAACTGGCAAGAATGTTCGTTTCATCGTCATTGGTCAGTGCAAGAAAGTCATCCATTTTATCGATATTTTCTTCTTCCAGCAATTCACGATCCAGGGCATCACCAGCAATGACAATGGACTTGTCGAGATGCTCGGCCAACCAATGAGCGCGCGCTTCATTATGTTCGATAATCTTCAGCGTGGCGTTCAGCGCTTCCAATCGCTGTGCCACAATGAACCCGATATGGCCGCCGCCAACCATCATCACATGCTTGCTTCCACCTTCCTCGTGCTGCATGCCTGCTGCGTTCAAAAAACCGCCCACATTGTCACTGCCCATCGCCGCATAGATGGTGTCGCCCGCAAGCAACACGGTATCACCTTTGGGGACATGCCATTTCCGGTTGTGTTCATGCGCCACGATATTGACAGACAATCCCTCCATGGCTTCGCTGGAACCAATCAGCGAGACGCCCGCCAATTCGCTTTTGGGAGGAATGCGAATTCCCACCAGAGTGATTTTACCATCGGCAAATTCCTGCGCATCCGACGCAGATGAAACCTGAAACCGTTTAACGATGGCCTGTGCCGCCTCGGTTTCAGGAGAGATAATCAGATCAATGGGAAGATCATCCCGGCCACACAGTTTCTCATGCCGGACATATTCGGGTTCCCTTACGCGCGCTATTTTGGTGGGCACCTTGAACAGCGAATGTGCCACCTGACACGCCAGCATATTCACTTCGTCATTGGTCGTGGCGGCAATCAAAATGTCCGCGTTAGCGGCATTGGCCCGTTCCAGCACGCTGGGCAGCGAGGCATGGCCATGCACGGTCTTCACATCCATGCAATCGGAAACGCGTTGCAGCAGTTGCATATTCGTATCCACCACCACCACATTGGCCCCTTCCGTTACCAGCCTCTGGGCCACATTAAATCCCACTTCACCTGCTCCGAGAATCAGGACATTCATGCGTATCCCTCCCTGCTATCATTTAAAAACCAATCGCCGCTCATGCGTTTTGCAATTGGCTCAAGCCAAAACTTTTAATCTTGCGATGCAGTTGGCTACGCTCCATGCCGATATCTTCTGCCGTACGGCTCACATTCCAGCCATTTTTGTTCAGATGATATAATAGATAACTCCGCTCAAATGCCTCGCGGGCAGAACGGAAGTTACTGGACAGGCTCGTATCAGTCTGCATGTCTCCCTGATCCAGAGGCGGCATGTCCTCAGCCGTAATGGATTCTCCCAACTTGAGAATATGGCAGCGTTCAATGTAATTGCGCAATTCACGCACATTTCCGGACCACGGGTAGGATTGTAACCTGGCCACCGCTTCCGCTGTAAAACGAACCGGATCGCCGCCCAATGTAGCTGCTTGTTCATCCGCCAATGTTTCCGCAAGCAGGGGTATATCCTCGACACGTTCACGCAGTGTCGGCATACGAATATTGACCACATTCAAACGATAATAGAAATCCTCACGCACCACACCATCCCTGAGGGCTTGTTCCAGGTCATGACTGCTGGCAGCAATAAGCCGCACATTGATAGGCAGAGATGCAGGGCTGCCAAGCCGCTGAATGGCACGTTCCTGCACCGCACGCAACACCTTGGCCTGTGCAGCCAGGCTCAGATCAGTCAATTCATCAAAAAACAGGCTACCGCCATTGGCCATCTCAAGACGGCCTCGCTGAGTATGTAAGGCGCCGGGGAAGGCCCCTTTCTCATGTCCGAATAATTCAGAATCCATGCGCGCATCGGGAACACTGGCTGTATTCACCGCCACGAATGCTGCTTCAGAGCGTTTGGAATATTGATGCAGAAGCCTCGCAGCCACGGCCTTGCCAGTACCATGTTCGCCCAAAATCAGTACTGGTGCATCCGTTGCCGCAATTTGTTGAATCATCTTCCTGACATCATCAATAACCGTACTTTGCCCAATAAGGTCACATTTCGACTGCTGCTCGGCATTCTGTTTCAGGTCAATGTTTTCGCGTGAAAGTTTACGTTTCTCCATGGCATTGCGCACCAGAATCAGCAAGCGATCCGAAGAAAGGGGTTTTTCAACAAAATCAAATGCGCCCTGGCGTGTTGCACGTACGGCAGTATCAATCGTGGCATGTCCGGACATCATCACCACTGGTACGGTACCATCTAAATTTTTTAGTCGTGCCAGCGTTTCAAGCCCGTCAATACCGGGCATCCAGATATCCAGAAGGACACAGTCCACCGGATCTTTACGGAAACGCACCACAGCCTCCTCCCCGGAAGCAGCACACGCCACCTGATAGTCTTCATCCTCAAACAGACCTTGCAGGGAATCGCGAATCGCCTGTTCATCGTCCACGATCATAATGCGTCTGCTCATG
>BTQQ01000029.1:0-13979 GCA_036985955.1 Zetaproteobacteria bacterium
CGGGTTGTCCGGTCTGCAACGAGGCGCTTGACCTGATCAATCGCCTGGCCTGTGATGAGTGCGAAATCAGCGTGCTGGACATGCATGATGCGCAGGTTGCGAAGCGAGCAAAAGGGCTGGGGGTTCGGTCCATTCCGGCCGTTGTGCTTGATGGCAAGCTGGCAGCCTGCTGCACCGGACGCGGGGTCAATGAGCCTTCGTTACGCGCCGCAGGGTTACTATGCCCGGTAAGCGCATAAAGTAAGGTTGCAGATGGCGCATATGCGGCAAAAAACTATTGGATGGGTAGCAAAAGAGACGGGCGTGAATGTACAGACCGTTCTCTACTACGAACGCCGTGGCCTGCTGCCCGCGCCCTCCCGCTCCTTCAGCGGCTATCGTTTGTTTGATGACGAGACGGTGCGGCGTATCCGGTTCATCAAGCGCGCCCAGGAACTGGGTTTTTCCCTGAAGCAGATTACTGCCCTGCTGGCCTTGCAGGGAGAGCAGGACGCGAGTTGTGCCGAGGTCAGTGCCATGGCGGCCAGCCATTTTGTGGATATTGAACAGAAGATTCATGACCTTGAGCGCATGCGTTCGGCGCTTATTCCGCTTGTTAATGCCTGTCCCGGCAAGGGATCATTGAAGGCGTGCCCGATTATGGACAGTCTGGATAAACCCAATGACCAGGATATCCCGCAATGATCGGAAGAACCTCAACAAGCGGCAAATCCGCATGCATGATGGTTGCGGGCCTGCTGTTGCTGGCGATGCCCCGAAATGCTATGGCGCATGACCCGGTCTTCGGGCTGGGCCCGCACACCATCTACGAGGGCGGCGTGGAAATTACACCTGAATTTGACGTCAGCCAGTCAGCCAGCACGCGCGGTCAGGATCTGACCTTCCTCAAGGCCGCCTATGGCATCAACGCCGACTGGACGGCAGGCATCGAATTGCCATGGACATTCAAGGAAAACGTCTCTGACCAGGCCAACGGGCTGGGAGACTTGCGCTTGTTCACCAAATACCGTTTCTGGCGCAAGGATAGTCCAGGTGTGCAGGAATCGGTGGCGGCACTGCTGAAAGTGAAGTTCGACACATCCAAACAAGGTGCGAATCCTGCGCCCACGGTCGCGAAACCAGCGCTCGGCACCGGCACCGCCGATGTAGTTCTTGGCCTTACCTATGGTTATGAGAGTCTCAAATGGTATCGCTGGGCAAGCATTCGTTATCGCCGCAACGGACACAGTAGTGGGAAAAAGGTGGGAGACAAGGTGTTGGTTGATCTGGTCGCAGGTTGGCGTCCAACCATGCCGGAATATCTCAAGCCGGATATGGTATGGTTGCTGGAACTAAACGGTGAATATGGTCGGCGCGGCAGTCTGGACAACGTGTCTCTTGTCAATGACGGCGGCACGGAACTCTTTTTGTCACCGGGTTTTATGTGGACCGTGCGCAACTTTGCAGTCAAGGCAGGTGTGCAGCTTCCAGTCTTCAGCAACCTCAACGGCGTCCAGACTAAAACCGATTACAGGGCCAAACTGGAACTGGAATGGCATTTGTGAGGCATGATTTATTCGTCATTGGGCTTGTTACAGGCCTGATCGGACTTTCTACCTCTGCTCAAGCGGGTCCGATCACATTCAACAGCGCCCTACCCGTTGCCGAAGGCTTGGGTATCCTGCGCAGTCAGGTCAAACTGGTGCGAAAATCGGGCGATGCCACATCCTCGGGCCGGGTGCTGAATGTCACCGCGGCGCCCGTGGTGCTGGCCTACGGTGCAACGTCAAGGCTGGCCCTGTTCGGCGTGCTGCCTTATGTGGATAAACGTCTGGATGTGACCATGGGTGGAGGAACACGCATCCGGCGCGATGCGCAAGGTATCGGCGATGCTTTGTTCTTTGGCCGCTATACCGTGATCCAGGTGGACCGGCCCGGTGATACCCTGCGAATTGCTCCGTTCGCAGGCATGAAAACACCGACGGGCTCGCACAGCAGGCGCGATGCATTCGGTCTGGTTCCGCGCATCCTGCAACCCGGATCGGGCTCATGGGATCCGTTTCTGGGCGTGGCCCTCACCCGGCAGACGCTGGATTGGGAGTTTGACGCTGCGGCCAGATACCAGTTTAACACCCGGGCATCAGGATTCACCTTCGGCGATGAGGCAAGAGCGGATGCCTCATTTCAATACCGGGTGTTCCCGCGCACGCTGGAAAGCGGCGGCGTGCCCGCTTTTATCTACGTTGTGCTGGAATCCAATCTGATCTGGAACGGTAAAAACAGATCTCTTGGAGTCACCGACCCCAATAGCGGCGGTCTGACATGGAATCTTGCGCCGGGGCTGCAGTATGTCACGGACCGTTTCGTGCTGGAGACGGCGGTACAGATTCCCGCCGCGCAGAACCAGAACGGCTCGACCCTGGAATCTGATTGGGTGTGGACGGCAGGATTCCGCTGGAATTTCTTTTTTTAGGAGGTACTACTATGCGTACATTACGGTTTATACTGATGGCCGGACTGTTACTGGCGGCACCCATCACATCCGTGTCAGCGCAAGAGACCAACGTGTCATCCGTCATCATCAAGGTGGACGGGCTCTCCTGTCCATTTTGCGCCTACGGGCTGGAAAAGCATCTGAAGAAGCTGGCTGGCGTTGAAGGTGTCGATATCGACATGAAGAATGCCCAGGTCATCGTGCGCCTGAAATCAGACGCACGGGTGGATGATGCGGCATTAAAGACCGCTGTGAAGAAGGCTGGCTTTACCGCCCGAGGCATTACGCGTCAATGATGCTTTCAAGGCTGATGTTTCCAAAACTGTTCGGATTCTTCCTTGTCGTCCTGCTCACCGCCTGTACAAGTACGTTCACGAATGTGCAGACATGGGGTAGCAAAGGAAACGGGCCCGGCCAATTCAATGGGGCCTTTGATGTTGCCGTGGATCAGGCTGGCTTCATCTATGTGGCCGATGCGGGCAATCGCCGGATACAGAAATTTGATTCCAACGGAAAATTTATACTCGCCTTTGGCCGGAAGCTGTTTGAAAAACCGTCCGGGATCGGTATCGCTCCGGACGGTAGCATCTGGGTAACGGATTTCAATCTGGGACGGGTCTTCCGTTTCAATAGCAAGGGAAAACTGCTCGTTGCCTGGGGAAAAGAGGGGGATGGGCCTGGAGACTTTGATGTCGCAGCTGACGTGGCAGTGGATAGTAAGGGCTTTATTTATGTGGTGGATGAATACCGTTACCGTGTCCGGAAATTTATGCCAGATGGACATTTTATTCAATCATGGGGGAAAAAGGGCAAGGTTAATGTTTTTCTTTCAGCGATAAATTTTCTATTGCCGGAGATGGCTCGGGGGGAGTTTTCCTATCCCTCGCGTATCGCCATCGGACCAGGGGACAAGGTTTATGTATCCGACACGTACAACAACCGGGTACAGGTGTTTGATACCGACGGACATTGGCTGCAAAACATCGGCGGACTAGGCCTGTGGGGCGGACGTTTCCGCGTTGCGGCGGGCATTGCCGTCGCCCGCGACGGATCATTGTTTGTGGGCGATTTTTACAACAATCGTATCCAGCATTTTGACAAAAAAGGCCGCTTTCTTGCCGCATGGGGAGAAAGTGGCAGCAAACCGGGTCAGTTCTCCGGGCCCACAGGCGTGGCTGTAGGTCCACAAGATAATGTGTATGTCGCCGACTGGGGCAACCACAGGGTTCAAAAATTTCGGCCTTAATCCGGGCTGTTCATAAGTCGCCCGGGTTAAACCATATCAGGAAGCCAACCGCCTCAATTCCGCATCAGCGCGGCGCAAATCCTGGCTCAGATCATGCCCAAGGGATAACAACAGGCGCATTCCCAAATCGGGATGTTTGCGGCAAAGCCGTTTCAGCGCACTGTGTTTCAGCATGACCAGTTCACAATCTTCGGTTGCCCGCGCATCCGCCGCACGTGGCCCGGGCTCCAGAAAGGCAATTTCGCCCACGGCCATACCAGGTCCGAACTTGGCCAGACGAAGCCTTCTCCGCTTGCTGTATGGCAACAGAATTTCCACATCGCCACGTAGAATAACGAAGAGTTCCTCCCCCTGATCGCCACAGCGGAAAAGATAATCGCCCGCGGGCACCTCCATGGGATGAAAAAAAGGCTCCAGACAAGTAATTTCATCTTCCCTGAACCCTGCCAGAAGTTCGGAATCAGCCAGTTCGACACGCGGAACGCCATGCACGTCTTCCCGGCCAAGCGCCGCAAGCAGTTGATCTTCGGCATATTCCAACGCACTGTCGGAATCCGCAAAAGTGCGCAAGTGGATATTGGCATGATAAGGCACAATACGTTCATGCCGATGTCCTTCACGTTTGACCAGCCCCATACTCTTTGGAATGTGCGCCAGAATCAGTTCTCCGCCACGTTCGCGCATCATGCCGGACATGTGTTCAATCAGACGAATGGCTGTCAAATCCACCTGACTAACTCGCCGCATATCAAGAATAATGTATGTTGCCCGTTTTAAATCTTCAGACATCACCTCGAACAGACGGTCTGTCGTGCCAAAAAAGAGGGTTCCCTTGAGGTCGTAACCGACAACTGCATCCGGATTCTTACCCAATGGTTCACAGGCGCATTTCGGTCGCCGGCGTAATGACTTCCGGTCAGCAAGGCTCCATCTGCGATGTACCACAGTGGACTGCATCTGCGCACGGATAAACTCGACTCCGGCCAAGGCAACACCCAGACCCACGGCAACCATCAAATCATAGGATACCGTCACAGCCGTCACAGCCAGGGCAATCACTCCATCCATGCGGGCCTGCGGCGTTTTGAGCCACAAAGCAATATCTTTATCAAACATGCTGAATATCGCGACATGCAAAATAATACCGGCGAAGACACTGATCGGAAGAATAGATGCGACCGGCCCCATGAATAAAATCAGGATAATCAAACTGGTCCCCGTTACCAATCCGGCCCAGTAACGGCCTCCGCTTTCAATGGCTACCAGCGTCGCCCCTGTTGTACCTGCGCCTGCCATACCTCCGGAAACCGAGGCCAGCAAATGGCCCACGCCCTGACCTATCAATTCCTTCCGGGCACTGTGCCGTGCGCCTGTGGACACATCGGCCACCACACTGGTCAACAAGGTGTCCAGCGAAGCCAGAACCGCCAGCGCAAAGGCAGAACCCAGCATCAACAACCAGGGAAGCTGATGAATTGCGGATACATCAAGGCCAAAATGGATGCCGGAAATATGTGGCAGACTTCCAACCACCCACCCTGCCGGACGAGATCCGGTCTGCATGATGGAAAAAATATGAAACGCCAGTGTGCCGGCAATCAAACCCAACGCGGTTCCGGGAATCTTCCTGATCCAGCGTGGCAGCCAGATCATCCCCGCCAATGTTACTCCTGCCGTTGCGGCAGGAATCCAGGCACCCTCCCGCATAGTCAGGGCCACATCACCCCCCATCACTGCCTGACTCTGTGACATCACCATCAGAATGCCGGTACCCGTCATAAACCCCGATACCACCGGATAGGGGATAAATTTAATCAGATGGCCCAATTTCAGGACGCCAATCAATAACTGGATGACGCCGGCCATAGCCACAGTCAGCAACGTTGCCGTAACTAACTGTTCGCCTGAAAGGCCCATCGAGTTCAACACTGCAATGCTTCCGGAAAGTAGCACCAGCGTGGGTCCCGTCGGAGAACTGACCAGACCTTGCGTACCAAAAAACAGGCCGGAGGCAATGCACAGGCATGCCGCGGCGATCAGACCGGAGAGTGCCGCGGTGGCCGGATCATGTGTATATGGGAACCACAGGGTGATGCCGAACGCCATGGCTTGCGGTAACACAAGTGCTGCGGCGGAAAGTCCGCCCCAGATATCTCCGGCACGAAAAGGCGTCACCAGCTCGGGCTCACAATCACTATATTCATGGCCCGAGTATAGATGGAATTATTGGAATTTCAGTTGCAGCATCCTGCCGCCAGTCTGCTCTGCCATCGTTTTGAACGCCACCTTGGTGCTGGAATTGTTGGCTCCCAGCGGCAACGTAAACACTGGTGCAGGAACGGCATGATAATGGACGATGTCCGTGGGTGGTTCATCGCCAATCAGCATATATGCGCCCGGCACAGGCTGATGTTTACCAATGTCGGAAAAGGCATGGCCAATGGTCTCTTCCGTGCCGACGAACGGAGCGTTCTGCATCAGTTTATCGAACATGTCGCCCATGCTGCCGGTAAAGGTGCCCGTTTTCCGGTCCGCATACCAACTCACCGCTGAAATCTGTTTGCCGGATCGATAGGCAATCACGCGCAGCACCGGAATCAGAAAGGTGGTGACGCCATGCATCGAACCGGTGGCATCGACAACCAGGTGCAACGTAGTACCGGGCAATGCCTTGAGCCCCTTGATGAACATATCGAAATCATGCCGGCCCATGCCGCGCCCCAGTCCGGCGCTGGCCAGTACGCGCACGGTCTGTTGATTAGCATCGGAACTGGAGAGAACGCTCATTTCCTCCAGCAGCCTCTTTTTATCCTTTTCCGCCTTGGCGAGCTGCTGTTTCAGATCGTTGATTTCCTTGAACATTTCCGGGGATGTCCGGCCACCGATGTTGGCCACGATCAGAATCATCGCAAACAAGAATACAAACGTGGCCAGCATGAGCAGCGCCATATCCGAAAAACTCTCGTAAATAGAATCATTTTTAGAAAAACGGTGGGTGCGCATGGGTTATTTTCCAATACCTGCCATGTATTTCAACCGTCCCAACCAGCCGCGCAAACGATTGCGCAAATGCACCTCACGCCACAGCATACGCCCGTACAGGCGGTGTGTGGCAATCGCCTTGAGCAGGTCTTCATCCTCGTTAATCTGTTGCGCGGTTTCACGCAAACGGCCCACCTCTTCGCCAAATCCACGCATGGCGCCGCGGCTGGATTCAAACGAACCATGCAACGCCTTGATGCGTACCTCCAGCCTGTCCATTTCATGGTCCAGAGCGCGCAAATCGCGTTCCAGCGTGGGGGAAAGATCGGCCGCGCCGTCCACCAGGCAACTGCGCAGCAGTAAATCCTGCAAGCCTTCAATCGAATTGTCGGTAATCTGTGAAAAAACACGCAACAAAATGCCGCCCAAAATCGAACCCAGCAGCGTGGTATAGAAGGCCACGCCCATGCCGGACATCGCATGCCGCAGGCCGCGCAGCAAAGCCTCCTGATTTTCTCCCAATGCCTCCAGCGAACCGGACAGGCCACTTAATGTAATGGTCAGGCCAAACACGGTGCCTATAAGACCCATGGTAATCAGCAGATTGCCAATCAACGCCACCATACGGCTGGCGCGATGATGTGCGGCGAATTCAACTTCCACCAGGCCATCTATATCCGGTTTCGCGCCCTTCTCAATGACGGTTTGCAGCGCCTGGAAGAAATGATCCACAGTCTTTTTACCACCCTTCTTGATGGCACGGATACCATGACCGGCAATTCTTTTTTCAAGGCGATAAGCCTGAAACCATTCGCGGGTCAGCATCAGAGCATGGGTAAGGCTGATAGCCAGAGCAAGTGCAAACATGGCCAGAATCACCCATGTCATTCGCGTCTGATCCTGCCGGATATAAATCCATAACCCGGCCTTGCTGTACAGGCCCTGAAAAATCATCAGCGAGGTGATGGCCCAGCCCACCCACAAGACCAAAGTCTTCAGTCCCCGCTGATCCAGTGGTGTCGCAACGCCGGTTGCCATGGATGCCTCCCTCAGTTCGCCTCTGCTAGTTCAGAACGATCAGCGGCGGATTCATATCCTCTGGTGAATCCATGCCGAGCATCATAAACAATGTCGCCGCCAGATGTGAAAGCCCGGGCGTCATGCCAATATCCTCTTCCTGTTGAGGCTGCCTCAAATGGTAACTTCCATCATATCGGGGATCAAAGAGGATGCAGGGCACGGGATTAATGGAATGCCGGGTGCAGGGCTCGTCGCCGTGACTTGTATGCACAAGCATTTCCTCGGCATTGCCATGATCGGCAGTAATCAAAGCGGAGCCACCGCAGGCTTCTAGCGCGGCAACAATCCGGCCAATGGCCGTATCCACTACCTCTACCGCGGCAATGGCCGGTTCAATCCGGCCACAGTGCCCCACCATATCCACGTTGGCAAAATTGATCAGGCCAAAGCCATATTCGCCGGAGCCAATCAGTTCCACAGCTTTGTCCGCGATTTCGCAGGCCTTCATGGCAGGCGTATCAGCGAATGAGACGCCCTTATCCGAAGGAATCATAATGTATTCCTCCATGGCCGGGTCCAGCGGTTCACGCCGCCCACCGTTGAAGAAGAACGTAACGTGCGGGAATTTCTGGGTTTCCGTCAGGCGAAACTGCCTGATTCCCAAATCAAAAATCCGCTTGCCAAACGGGTTGTCTACTCTGGTTGGTCCCATGATCTGCAACGCAGGCAGGTTACGATCCTCGTCATACACCATCATGCCCGCAAACAAAACATTGGGGCGTTCCCCGCGGTCAAATCCATCGAAATCATTCAGACAGAAGGCTTCCGTGATCTCAATGGCGCGATCTCCGCGAAAATTCATCATGATGACTGCATCATGATCTTCCATTGCCCCCACAGGGTGGTTGGCTTTATCCACAACCACGAACCCCGGCATATCCTGATCCACCAACCCAAGTGTTTGGTTGCGGAAAAAATCAATGGCTTCGGATGCGGACTGGAATTTATTTTCTGACTGACCGTGCACATGTGCCTGCCAACCTGCTTCAACCTTGCGCCAGTCGTGATCACGATCCATGGTAATCACCTCACGCCCGCCAGCCGAAGCCACCCGGTAATCCCTTTCCTGCTTCTGATTGATAGCGTCAAAAACTTCTTCAATGCGGACCACATAACCCTGCGCCGTCCGGATGCCGACATCACGTCCATCAAACAATGCATGCAAGCGAAGACGTGCAATACCCTGATCGTGTGCGCGCCGAATAACCGCCAGAAAATGATCGATATGCGAATGTACATTGCCATCGGAAAGTAATCCCAGAAGATGCAGCGTGCTGTGCTGCTGCAGACAGTGCATGATCACCTTCTGTAATGCGGGCGACTGGTAGAAACTGCCATTGGCGATGGCTTTATTGATGCGAGTCGGCCCCTGATCGAGAATATTGCCGGCCCCCATGGTTAAATGTCCTACTTCGGACCCCCCCAGATCCTTTGCCGACGACAAACCGACATAAGGCCCATGAGTCAGAAGCTGCGTGTGTGGATACGCATCCCACAAACGATCCAGCGTGGGTGTATTGGCCTGTGCGACGGCATCCTCCGGGCCGCCGGAGCCTATGCCCCAGCCATCCATAATGATGAGCAATGCCGGTTTCCGGCCCTGAAAATGCGCTTGCAACGTATCGCTTTCTCCAGACTTCATAACACGCGGCATACTAACTTAAACGACACCCTGAAGCATGCAACAAAAAAAACCGGGCCAATCATGGCCCGGCGTCTAAATTTATCAGTTGCCTGAATCTACGAATTAGTGTCTCGCGCTATCGGCAACATTGGACAGGAGCAGGGAAAGCACCACTCCAAACACGACAAATAAGCCAAATGCAAATAAAAAGGTCTGTACATGCATAATAGTTCACCCTCCCGACAAGCGTTTGTTATATCCACCCGCAAGCCAGCCTCATCTTGTGGAAACAGTACAGTATCTTGCCTGAACACTCTTGGCAAGGCTGGGGAGGATCATGCGCCTATTCATTCCCGGAACTATTGGGTGCGAACGTGAACGCATCAGCGTGAATGTTCTGACTCGATATGCCCGCCAGAAAACATTTCTTGCGCATTGCTTCCACCATGGGCGGATCCCCGCACAGAAATGCGCGGCTTTTGTATATATATTCCCGAGCACCCTGTACGACCAGATCATCAATGGATCCGCGCATACCGCCCCGGGGTGGATCGCCATACAGCACACAGGGAATATAACCTACATTCACATGCCGGGAGGCCAATTCCTTGAGTTCGTCCAACATATATAAACCCTCGGCAGCAAGGCTGCCATGAAACAGGAAAATCCGTCCCGAATGTCCAAATGAAAGCGCATGTCGAATGATTCCGTATAGTGGCGCCAATCCCGTACCGGTACCGGCAAGGATGAGATTCTGATCCGAATTGCCCGGCACATAGAAACAATCTCCCGCCGGGCCAAAAAATTCAACTTCAGTCCCTGCTTCAAGCGAGTCACAAATCCATGTGCTCATGGCGCCTTCGGGCACCTTCTTCACATGCAGTTCCAGCACATCATCTTCCACAACGCTGGCCAGCGAATAACTCCGGACAAGCCCATCCTCCGGTCTGACCAGATTAATAAACTGTCCCGGAATATAGTTGAAGCCTTCACAGGACAAACGTAAGCGAACAATACTTTCATTCATCCATGACTTGGACTGAACCACAGCTGTGTATTTTTCTGATACGCTCGCCATGGCAATTTCAAGATCACTCTCCGGTCTGCAAATGCAGGGCAGAAAATAACCCTGAACCTTTAACGTATCCTTGAGTCCCTGCTGACTTTCGTCCGGAGGCGTTTCCTCTACAACACGCATCATACACGTCTGGCAGGAACCACTGCGACAGGAAGATGGCAGCAAGACGCCATGCCGGGTCAGTTCATCCAGAACTGTTTCCCCGGGATTACACTCATAAGTTTTACCTTCAAAGGTAATTGCAGGCATGCCTCAATACTCCAGATAAGAATGGAAGCGCGATTTTGTGCGAGGACAGCGTAAAATCCCGCTATTCGGTTTCCGCTTATGCGGAATCAGCGATCAAGTACGTCGTCGCGCGTGGTTTCGGCCGTATCAATCACTGTCTGGATCATGCCTTCACCCACACCCAGTTGTGCCAGTGTGGCACGAAGATGCGCCAGAACATGCTCGAAATGCGTATCATCCAGCCCCCTTTTTACCAGATGCTTGTGTCCTTCACGCATATCCTTGCCGGTGTATTCATTCGGCCCGCCAAACACCATCGTCAAAAAAGCCTTTTGCTTGGCCGCCTGTTTTTCCATGTCCACGCCTTCAAAGAAAGGGGTGACATAGGCATCGGCCAGAACACGGCGATAGAAGATATCTACAGCAGCATCAATGGCTGCCGCACCACCCAACTGATCGTACACCGTTGCCTCGGCCTGACCGCCACCGGATGTCTGACCAAGTTTGCTACGGGCTCTATCCGCAACATTGGACAGGAGCAGGGAAAGCACCACGCCAAAGACCACAAACAGGACAAAGGCGAATAAAAAAGTTTCTACATGCATTTGATGACCCCCCCCCTTTAGCGATCGAGCACGTCGTCGCGTGTCGATTCGGCAACATCAATCACTGTCTTGATCAAAGCACCATCCACACCCAACTCCGCCAATGTGGAGCGCAGATGTGCCAGAACATGCTCAAAATGCGCACCGTTCAGACCCATTTCATGCACCAGATGTTTGTGGGCCTCACGCATATCCTTGCCCGTGTATTCATTCGGACCCCCAGTCACCATGGTGAGAAATGCCTTCTGCTTGGCAGCCTGTTTCTCTATATCTATACCTTCGAAAAAACGTGCAATGTATGCATCGCCCAATACCCGGCGGTAAAATATATCGACTGCCGCGTTAATTGCGGCTTCGCCGCCCAATTGCTCATAGACTGTACTCATGGATACCCTCCAGGTTCAGAATTTGATTGTACAATACACCTATATGGTATATTAACATTCATATTTACATGGTGTTCCGGGTGCGTCAAGGCCTTTATCGGAAAAAAAGGGGGGATTATGGAGATGACCAAATATACGGATTATAGCCTGCGCGTTCTCATCTACCTGGCTATTACAACAGACCATCTCGTCACCGTGGATGAAATTGCTGAAGTCTACGGCATTTCCCGTCACCATGTGGCCAAGGCCGTATTCCACCTGTCGCAAATGGAGGTCATCCTTACTACGCGAGGCAGGACCGGCGGCATGCGCCTGGCATGTAATCCGAAAGAAATTAATTTGGGTAAAATGGTACGCCATACCGAACCGCACATGAACCTTCTGGAATGTTTTGATGTGGAAATCAATACCTGCCCGCTTGTCGAGGCATGCAGGTTAAAGGACGTTCTGAAACAGGCCAAGCGGGCATTCCTTAGCGTACTGGATCAATACACACTGGCCGATCTGATGGGTAATAAGGATAGAAAAATACCAAGCTTGCTGAAACAGCATGCGCAACAGGAAAACATATCGTAACAATTCGGAGCTTCGGCTACAATTCACCACTGAATCATCAATGATGACTTCGTGACACGTCTTTCATCATCAATAATGGCGGGGTGACTATGATTTCCGGACTTTTTGGCCGCATTCCAACGCGTTACTGGGGGCTTGCCTCCCTTGTCGGACTGACTGTGGTCTATCTCGCGCTGTTTCGCTACGACGATTACGGCATCGATGAAGGAGCCGCGCGGGCACTGTTACTGAACTGGTCTATTGTGGATCAAATCGCCAACCCTGTTTCCTTTCTCGGCGCACCCGACTTGCGGGCATTATTGTTCATTCCGCTGGACTTTCACTGGGCTGGCGACCTGATCGCCGCCAAGGTGCTCACACTGTTCCTCATGCTGGGACTTGCCCTGATGCTTCATCACTGGGCGGAAAAACATCTCGGTCCGGAAGTGGCATTGATTGGAACCGGTTTGCTCATGATTGCCCCTGTCAGCGTGATGCAGGTGGATGCCATTGGCAAGGGACCCTATCTGTTACTGGCCTTTTACCTGGGTTACTGGTTTGAGTCCCGTTACCGCGATTGCAAGCACCTGATTCCCAGCGATTTCTTTATGTTGTTGATAGCCGTTGCTCTGGCGGTAAGTCTGCATCCCGCGGGGTTGGCGCTCCCCGCCGCCATTGCATGGCATGGATGGAAACGGCCCATCGGCAGAGAGAAATGGCGAAACCTCTTGATTGGACTTTCGATCGTCACCATCCTGCTCCCTTTGATTCGATGGGGCTGGCCCGAACTGAACTGGTGGGCCAATCCGCTACCGTTTCTGGGCACTGTAGTGACTGGACCACAATACGGCGGCACCCCGGACACATGGGTTTTCGGTCTGCTGATATCCGCCCTGCTGTTGGTTATCTTTGCGTTTCGTTCCCGTAAATTCACATCGGATATTTTTGGTCTGGCGCTGGCGCTAAGTGTTCTTCTCGGATGGGTAGCTCCCGATGGTGGCTGGGTCTTGCTGTCACTAACGTTGCTGCTTTATTTCGGAGCCAGTCTGGCTATTGATCTGAACAGAAAAATCAGATGGCGGCATGGCCTGCTTGGAGAAAGGGGTATGGTCGTATTGCTGATTATCCTTACATCCACGACCTTTATGCTGACTAACCGGCATATTCGCTATATCGCCAGTCATGAACTCACTTCAGACACCGATGCCGTCATCAAAAGACTGGCTGCAGAGGCTGCCGACCACAACAAACCGTTTCTGGCTGCCAGCCAGTGGCCTGGACGCACCATGCTAGCCTGCAAACGCGAGGTTTTTCCTTTGCCTCACGCCGCAAAAAGCCCCGAAGCCCTGCGCAACAATATTCGTGGCATTACGCATCTGGTCTTTGACCACAAAGACCCGCGCAACCAGGCTCTGGCAAGCCAGACAGCCATGCTGAGTGATTCTCTGGAAACACTCGCACTGATGTCGGGTGGTGTTATTCTCAAAGCCCGCAACCAGCAAGAAAAACCATCCTCAAATCCCTAGAGATTGAACCGCGAAGGACGCAAAGTTTCACAAAGTGGCTCAAGCAGTAGAGAAATGTGGCGCGAGCTTTATATACCAGCCATCAGGACTTTCCCACTGTCCATTGTGGACAAAATACAGGCTAGTTCCTTTGCAAACTTTGCGTCCTTCGCAGTAAAATTTCCGTGGAACAACGAAGGTCTATCAAAGAAAAAGG
>BTQQ01000030.1:0-13889 GCA_036985955.1 Zetaproteobacteria bacterium
GGGATTTTACCCGTATTGCTTCCTCTTCCCCCGAAATGTGGCGCGATATTGCCTTGTGTAACCGGACATCTCTGCTGCATAAGCTGGATGCCCTGCAGACGGAGCTGGGCGAACTGAAAACAGCATTGGAAGCTGGCGATGGCGACCGCTTACTGGCCGAATTCCGGCAGGCCAAGCAAGCCCGCGATAAATGGTTGGCCGAACATGAGGATTCGTGTGAGTGAAGGCGCGCATGACACACTGATCGCAGGACCGGCCAGGAGGCCGCTCTCCGGAAAAGTCATTGTCCCCGGTGACAAATCCATCTCTCACCGCACCATTATACTAGCCTCACTGGCCGGTGGCATCAGCGAAATCCATGGTTTCCTGCCCGGCGAGGACAATCTCGCCACGGCACGCATGTTTGAACAAATGGGCGTCCGTATCGAATGGCTGAACGAGACAAAAACCAGATTGCGCATTCATGGCGTGGGATTGCATGGCCTGAAACAGCCGGAGGGCATGCTGGATGCTGGCAATTCCGGCACCTGCGCACGTCTGATGGCGGGCGTGCTGGCCGGCCAATCCTTCACCAGCACAGTGACCGGCGATGCGTCGCTGCGCAAGCGCCCCATGCGGCGCATCACGGAACCGCTACGACGTATGGGAGCGCAGATTGAGGGACGTGATGGGGATGGACGCGATGGCGGCAACCTCCTGCCATTATCCATTGAGGGCGGCAGCCTGAAGGGCATCCATCACGTTTCCAAAATCGCCAGCGCGCAGGTTAAATCCTGTATCTTACTGGCGGGTCTTTATGCCGAGGGGGAGACCCGCGTGCGGGAACCTAAACCATCCCGCGACCACACTGAACGCATGCTGCCACTGTTTGGGCAACCCCTGCATATACTGGACGACGGCAGCATCAGCCTGAAGCCCACGGGAGAACTCACTGCTCCAAATCACCCCATTCATATACCGGCAGATCCTTCATCAGCCACATTTTTTGCCGTAGCCGCCGGTATTGTTGAGGGCTCTGAAATACGCATGGATGGTATTGGCATCAATCCGCGCCGTGATGGCTGGCGGCGAATCCTTGGTGATATGGGTGCAGCCATATCTGTAGAAAATGAAAGTGCCGTAGGAGAAGAACCTGTCGCGGACATCTCGGTATGCCACGATGCCATGAACGGAATCCATGTGAATCCAGATGACATTGCCGATGCCATTGATGAATTTCCGGCCCTGTTTGTCGCCGCAGCACTAGCCGACGGTGAATTCATCCTCGAAGAGGCGGAAGAATTGCGCGTCAAGGAATCCGACCGCATTGCTGCAATGGCGACAGCTCTTTCAGCCTGCGGCGCAACGGTTCAGGAACAGGCATGTGGCTTACGCATTCAGGGACACGGGCAATTGACGGGTGGCGTCACCATCGATGCCCGTGGCGATCACCGGATTGCCATGGCGATGGCAGTGGCCGCGCAACGAGCTACGGATGAGATTACCATTCAGCATGCAGGCGCAATTGCCACCAGTTTTCCGGACTTCGTGCCGTTAGCACAAGCCATAGGCATGAATGTGCGGTGGGTGGCATAGTGTCCCGATGGGTTCCATCCGCAGGACTGCAAGTTGCCATTGATGGCCCTTCGGGTTCCGGCAAAGGCGCAGTCGCTGCAATGCTCGCAGCCAAATTAAGCCTGCCGGTGCTCGACACAGGTCTCTTGTATCGCTATGCCGCCTACTGTGCGGAACAACAGGGCGCGGATATCACTTCGGAATCCTCGGTGCTTGAGGTGCTGGATAAGTGTTTGAAGGATATGGAGTGGCGGGAATGTGGAATTTTTGTGGCTGGTGAAAACTGGTCGGACAGGCTTCGGAACGAGAAAGTGGGGGCAAGCGCATCCATGGTTGCCGCTATGCCGCAAGTGCGTACGCATCTCCTGAAAATTCAGAAACAATTGGCCAAACAGGGTTGCGTGATGGATGGCCGGGATATCGGAACGGTGGTGCTGCCTGATGCCAAAGCCAAGTTTTTTCTCACGGCATCCCTCAGGGAACGCGCCCGCAGGCGCTGGTTACAGTTGCAGGCGCTTGGAACCGAGGTTAGCCTTGACGATATTCTGACCGACATCAGAATGCGTGATACTCAGGATGCCGAACGCACACATTCACCGCTGAAGCAGGCTGAAGATGCCGTGCGTATCGATTCCACCACAATGCGAATCGACGAGGTTGTGGATAGAATGCTCGCCATCATGGGGCGCAGGGGACTTGCCTGCTGTTCCAAAGATACACGCTGAATTTGACAATGCTCCAGCCAATGAGGTCCCAATCAATCATGACAACCACCATTGAAGAGAACGGTTCCCGCATCCCGGACGATACGCATTCAACGCAACCATCACCCGAACAGACATCGGGAAACGGGCAAGCAGATGCGAAAGACGCTGATGAACAATCATTCAAACAAATGTTTGAGGAATCCCTCAAGCAACACCCCGTAGCCGCACGCGGGCAACTGGTCAGCGGACTTGTGGTCGGGGTGGATCATGAGTCGGTAATGGTTGACGTGGGTGGGAAAAATGAAGGCATCGTCCCTTTAAATGAGTTCGAGAAAATCGGTGAACCTGTTCCCGCCATTGGCGAAAGCATTGAAGTCATGGTGCAATCAACCGGTGGGACGAATGGCGTCAATTTGTCGGTGCTGGCTGCAAAACATCAATCTCTGTGGAAATGCGTGGATGACTCACTGGTCAATGGAACGTGCATCCCCGCGACTGTTCAGGCGGAGGTGAAGGGGGGCTTACGAGTCGATCTCGGAGGCTTAAGCGCCTTTTTGCCCCGCTCCGAAATCGATATCAACCCTTCCGCACCCGGCGACATGATTGGACAACAAACTGACGTTGTTGTGCTGACCGCAAGCCACAAACCCGAAAATATCGTAGTCTCCCGCAAGCGTCCGCTTGAGGCAGCACGCAATAAGAAACGCCAGGCGTTCTTCGCCTCGGCAGCGGTTGGAAACAGGATCAGTGGCGAAATCAAACGCCTGACGGATTTTGGTGCTTTCGTGGATGTTGGTGGCGTGGATGCTTTGCTGCATGTGTCAGATATTGCATGGCGCCGGCTGAAACACCCGAGTGAGGCATTACAGGTTGGTCAGCAAATTACGGCGGAAATCATTAAACTGAATGAAGCTACCGGAAAGGTTTCTCTGTCCTTACGTACGCTACAGCCTGATCCGTGGGAGAATGTGCCGGGGAAATATCAGGCAGGTATGCGTTTAACGGGGACCGTACGCAAACTGCTTGATTATGGGGCCATGGTGGAGATTGAGCCTGGTGTAGAAGGCATGATTCACCGTTCGGAAATGAGTTGGACACGACAGGATATTAATCCGGCGAAAGTCCTCGCCGAAGGTGATGTCGTAGACGTAGCTGTGTTAACCGTCGATGAGGAAAAGCGACGCATTTCACTAAGCCTAAAGGAAGTTACCGAAAATCCCTGGCAGGCTTGGCTGGCCAAACACCCGGCGGGAATGCATGTCAAAGGAACTGTGAGGAGCATCACAGACTTTGGGCTTTTTGTGGGGCTGGATGGTGAATTGGACGGTTTGGTGCATATTGGTAATCTTTCATGGCATGAATCCGGTGAGAAGGTTATTGCATCCTATGCCAAAGGCAACGAAGTAGAGTGCGTCGTACTGGGTGTGGACGTTGAACGGCAAAGGATTGCACTGGGTATCAAGCAACTGGAAGACGATCCTTTCGAGGTGTTTCTCGCTAATGCCTCCCGTGGTAGTCGAGTGGAAGGCAGGATATTGACGGTAGACTCTGGTGCGTTCACGGTCGAGCTTATGCCAGGTGTTACGGCATACCTTTCTTCACGCGAGGTGCCGCGTGAACACGCCGAGTTGAAACCTGACTCAACAGTGGAAGCAAAGATTATCGAACTGGACCGTAAACGTAGAAGCGTTAAGCTTTCGGTCAGACAGATGTTGCGCGATGCGGAAAAAGATGCTGTTCGGAACTACGCAAAAGCTGGAAGAAAAGAGAATGCACCGTCTGCGCTTGCATTAGAGTTGCAACGCAAGTTGTTAAGCAAGAAAGAAGATTGTTAGGGTTCTTCTGAAAAAATACGTCCATGGGCTGTGCGGATACTCTGAATTTCTCAGAGCATCCTTGAACATTCCTCTGGCATGACAAGAAAAGAAACAGGGGAAAGGAAGGGGAAACATGACTAAATCGAAATTGGTGGAAATCATCGCAAATCACCAGGATCAAATTACACGCCGGGAAGCCGAGGTTGTTGTAAGTACGATATTCTCCGCGATTGGCGATGCGCTTAGCCGTGGTGAGCGGGTGGAGCTGCGTGGTTTCGGCAGCTTTTATACCAAACGACGAAATGCGCGCATCGGGCGCAACCCGAAGACAGGTGATACCGTTCAGGTTCCAGCCAAAATCGTGCCACAATTCAAACCGGGCAAAGAATTGCGTGAACGGGTTGACAACATCGCCTGACCCAGCCCTTTACTCATTTATTAACCACAACATTCTTTGGTCCTCCACGCTTTTCCTGTAAAGGACTAATACCTTCATAAATAAAACCATATGCAGCAAGTCGCCGGGCGGCCAGTCCGCAAGGCGCATTGGCGCAGCCATAGCACGGCTATGGTAAGCCGGTGCAACGCAGCGGATGGTCGCCCGGCGACTTGCCCGAAGGGAGTCCCACAGGCGGCCCGGCTCCGCGTTACGGTGCTTGGCAAGGAACGGCCCTTCCCTGCGCACCGTGCCTTGATCCGAACCGCCTGTGGGACTCTGCATGTGGCTTTATTTATGAAGGTATTAGTAGTAACTTTACACAAGAATTAACCTGCGCAGGGGAATGTTATGAACTGGATCAATGCACTTTCCGTAGTACTTCTTACCACACTGGCTACCATGTTTGCCGCTGAAAATAACGGCAAGATTTCGATCCAGTTCGCTGGCTATTCATCTGGTGACATTCCTCTCTATGTTCCTATTTTTATTGCATTTCTTCTTGGCTTTCTTGGAGGTATGCTGTCTTTGAGTTTCTCGCGCCGCAAGCATAAGCTCGAAATCAACCAGCTTCGGCAGGAAAACGATTTGTTGCAAACAGAAGTCAACAACCTGCGCAACCTGCCCCTGCAAGACGAAACATGACAGCGGTCCTTGCACTCACCGTCATACTGGCGGTTTTTGCTGCACTTATCTGGTTTTTATGGCAACAGCGACAATCGGATGTGGAAAACAGGCCGGGACAGGAAGATGCCCGTATTTCTCCGTTATTGCGGGGAATTAACTATCTTCTGTCCGATGAACCGGACCAGGCATTGAAAGAACTCGTCCATGTCGCCCGCCTGCAAACCGAAACGGCTGAGGTTTATCTGGCATTGGGAGATTTGTTCCGCAATAAAGGGGAATTTGGGCGTGCGGTTCGCATTCACCAGAATCTTTTGGCACGACCCGGCCTTCCCGAGGAATTGTATATGGAGGCACAATTTGCTCTGGCCATGGATTTTCAGGCAGGGGGATTGCTGGGGCGTGCCTTGAAACAGTATAGAAAAGTGCTTGATGTGCAGCCAGGCCATATTCCCGCACTGGAAGCAACTTTACGCATTCGTGAACAGAGTCAGGAGTGGAGTTTGGCCGAGGATGTGCTCTCCCGTCTTGATCAGGTTCGCGGCACATCCTCCTCATTGCACCATGCCTACCTGATGACTGAAATGGCCCGCGGTAAACTGGGTGAAGGTGATGAAGAACATGCACTGAACCTGGTGACAAAGGCCATCGATACCAATCCGGCCTGTGCCGCGGCGCACATGTTACTTGCTGAAATTGACTTGAATCGTGGTGACCATGACGCTGCCTTTGCCAGTATGAAAAGCTTGCAACAGGCAGCACCTCAATATATTTCGCTATTAATCCCTTTGCTGCTGGAGCATCCCGAAATCTATACCGGCCAAGGTGAAGCCTTCCTGCTGACCTGCTGGGAAAAACACCATGATGAATTTATGGCACTGGAATGGATCAAGGGTGTAAGCACAAAGCATGGAATCGAAGAAGCCAAGCGGCTGATGGCCAAAACGTCTTTTTCACCCGAAGGCTTGCGCACCTGTTTGCATCTTAAGGCCATGATGGGTGATGATGATGCGCTGGCGCTGGCAAGCCGCAATTGGCAGCAACAGTCCAGAAACTTCACATGCGGTCATTGCGGCGTAGAAGTGATGGATATGCGCTGGCAATGCCCTCAATGCCATGAATGGGGGAGTATGCGGCCCATCCAGGAGGTTCAGATATGATGCGCGACCGTCTGATGGTGGCTCTGGATATGCCTGACCGGGAACAGGCTCTAAACATATGTCAGCGCATCGGCGACAATGTGGGCTGGTTCAAGGTCGGTTTGCGCCTGTTTGTCGCCGAAGGCCCGGATTTAATCCGTATCCTGATACAAAACCACCGGGTGTTTCTGGATCTCAAATTTCACGACATCCCCAACACAGTGGCTGAAGCAATCACCAGTGCCGGAAATCTTGGCGTACACATGACCAATATTCATGCCGGAGGCGGCCTGGAAATGATGCGGGCCGCCGCACAGTCAGCCACGGTTTTTCCACAGATGAAAGTAATCGCTGTAACCGTATTGACCAGTAGTCCCATGCAACCCGGGCAAGCGTGCCGCGAAGCTGTGCATAGAGCCATGATGGCACGTGACGCCGGACTGGATGGTGTCGTATGCAGCGTCCATGAGGTCGCTGACATCAAAAAGGCATGTGGTGCGGATTTTCTGACCGTGACCCCCGGTATTCGCTGGGGAGGGCAGCCTCAAAATGACCAGAAACGGGTGGCCGATCCCGGGGTGGCCATTCGGCAGGGCGCGGATTATATTGTCATAGGCCGCCCGATTATCCAGGCGTCTGATCCAGGCACCGTCGCCGCGGAAGTGCTATCGATGATGCAACGCGCATCCTCTGATGCCTGTTCATGAATAATCAGGGATATGAAACAATATTGGCGTCTTATGCCTGCCGCTCCGAACTGTCACGTGGCCGCCGGTATCCGGAACCGGAATCATCTACCCGCAACATGTTCCAGCGTGACCGTGACCGCATCATCCATTCGGCGGCATTTCGCCGTCTTGAATATAAAACCCAGGTGTTCGTCAATCATGAAGGGGACCATTACCGGACCAGACTGACGCATTCCATTGAAGTTGCGCAAATCGCCCGTTCCATTTGCAGAGCCATGAGGCTGCACGAGGATCTGGCTGAAGGCGTGGCGCTGGCTCACGATCTCGGGCATACGCCTTTTGGGCATTCCGGCCAGGACGCATTGAATGCTGTCATGAAGCCGCATGGTGGTTTTGAACATAATCGCCAGTCCCTGCGTGTCATTGAAAAACTGGAACGGCGTTATGCTGAATTCCCGGGTCTGAATCTAAGCTTTGAGACCCGGGAGGGTATTGTCAAACACACATCCCCCCACGATCTCCCCAGGAATGCCGACCTGGCTGATTACCATTTGGATGAACAGGCTACGCTTGAAGCGCAAATCGGCAACCTGGCTGATGAAATCGCCTATAATAATCACGATGTGGATGATGGTTTCCGTGCGGAGATTCTGAATGTTGCAGGGTTGTGTACTGTTCCATTGTTTTACATGCACTACGAGAAGGTGATGCACGATCGGAAACGCATTGTGGAGCGTCTCGCCATCCATGAGACCATCCGTCGAATGATTAACTTTCTGATCATGGATGTGATAAAAGAAACGGCACGGAATATAGAAAAGTTAAGCATACGTTCCCTGGATGATGTGCGCAACGCGGGTGAACCACTGGTTGGATTTTCACATGAAGTACGGCACATGAACGCCGAAATGAAACGCTACCTGTTCAAACACATGTATCATCATTACCGTGTCGTGCGTATGGCCACCAAGGCAACCCGTGTCATTCAGGAGCTGTTTTCCGCTTATATGGAAAATCCGGCCATGCTACCGCCCGGATCCATGGCCAGGCCGACTGGGAACAACAGTGAAGAGCAGCGTGCACGTACGGTTGCCGACTACATTGCCGGTATGACGGATCGATATGCGCTGGATGAGCATAGCCGCCTGTTTGATGTGCACGCACGCACCTGACCTCAGCCCAGGTTATTTATGAATAGTCCGGACTAGAGGCTCAAGGCACAGCACAAACGTACACGAGCATTCAGGCGTTTGGTATTATTGGTACTCTAAATTTTTTTCGGAGCATCCTATGCGTTAATGACTTCCTTAATGAAAAATTCCATTTTGGTATCTCCAATTTCAATCATGTCGCCATCGTTAAGCGTGCGTGGCTCCTTACCCACCGTTTCGCCATTCACCTTGGGCTTGGCCATGCCTTCAAGATGGGTGATATGGTAACCTGTTGGCCGCCGGGTAAGCACTGCGGCCTGCTTACCCACCGTAAATCCCTTAACCTTGATCTTGCAATTCTCTCCCTTGCCGATACTGGTCAATGAGGCGGTCAAATCATAGCTCTTTCCAATCAGGGAACCCGCAAGAATCTGGACCCCTCCCAAAGGCATGGTGGGGCCTTTGGGCGTATCGCCAAGAACTTCCGGAATCATGGCTGCGCGGGTTTGTGGGGTGATAACCATGGTTTTATCCATTCCGCTTGCCTCTTCATGGTGTTCCACCGGCGGGTGCATCGTATCCTCAATATTTACAAAGGTTAAGGTATGCTTGCCGACCAGGATGTTATCGCCATGCTGCAATACATGTTTGGTGATCCGCTTGTTGTTGACAAAGCTGCCATTGGTGCTGCCAAGATCTTCCAGGATGGCTTTGTTGCCAATCATAAGCACACGTGCATGGCGGCCCGAGACTGCCAGATTGTCCACATGAATATCATTCTCCGGCTTGCGCCCGATGGTGGTTTCCTCCTGGTCCAGATTATACTCGGAAATCACTGAATCCTTAAATTTCAGGATAAGTTTACAAGCCATGATTCTCCTCCATTTTACCCGTCATTGCCGTCATTTTTTCC
Organism: Zetaproteobacteria bacterium; assembly: GCA_036985955.1. Taxonomy (GTDB): domain Bacteria; phylum Pseudomonadota; class Zetaproteobacteria; order Mariprofundales; family Mariprofundaceae; genus JAUZQZ01. Next base: position 9,031 of record BTQQ01000030.1, read on the forward strand.
GCCTGAACAATTTTGATAGAAACTTCTGTTTTCGATGATAGCTCTTGTTAACCTGAATAAGTATCACTGAAATATTGTCAGGGCCACCTGCATCGTTGGCCAGTTGAACCAATTGAGATGAAATCTTGCGAAGATCATTTGCATACTGAGTCAATGTCAGGCGGATCGCCTCATCGGGCACCACATCCGTCAGACCATCAGAACACATCATATACAAATCGCCGGGCTGGGTGATGTCTTCCACAACATCAGGCTCAACATCAGGCTCCACGCCCAATGCTCGCGTTACCAGATTCTTGATGGCGGAATTACGTGCGTCATCAGCGGTCAGAAGCCCTCTTCGCACCTGTTCCTGGATCAATGAATGATCTTCTGTTACATGCGTCAGCACATCGCCGCGCAAGCGGTACATCCGTGAATCTCCCACATTCGCAGCTGTTAGACGATCTCCATAAAACACAGCAGCCACCACGGTCGTGCCCATCCCCATGCATTCCGACCGCTGCTGCGCTGTTTCATAGATGGCATTATTCGCCATGGTGACCGCATCACGCGTCAAAATTGATTCCTTCGTAAATCCGGTATCTGAATCCAGTTCCGCCTCAGGTATATGCCCGAGATGATCCTTCAGATAGCGCGTAATGATGTCCACGGACATGGCGCTGGCGACTTCCCCGGCATTGTGCCCTCCCATGCCATCAGCCAAGACTGCGAATCCATAGCTGGGGGTAATTCCCACGCAATCTTCATTGTGGTCACGTTTGACTCCCACATCGGTGACTGCGTGCATTTCGAGCGCATTCATGCGGCCTTACCTCCGGTTGGAAACGTCTTCAAACACCTAATGATCTCCTGCACCACTTCCATGCCGCTGGCAAATCGCGCGTCAGCCTCTTTGGCCAGTAACTTATTAATTAATACAGCCACATTCTCCGGCAAGTCCGGTTTATGTTCCCGGATGTCCGGGTGTGGTTCATTGGCAATCTGGAACATCAGGGTTGCCATGGAGTCACCGCGGAATGGCCGCACGCCTGTCAGCATCTCATACAACATGGCACCGAGGGAAAACAGGTCGGAACGGCCATCCACATGTTTGCCGGAAAGTTGTTCAGGAGACATATAGGACGGCGTCCCCAACACCACGCCGGTTTTGGTCTTACTGGAGGCCGTAATACGTGCAATACCAAAATCCGTCACCTTCACCGTCTTGTCTTTAAGCAACATGATATTGGCTGGCTTGATGTCGCGATGCACCACGCCCTGACCATGCGCATAATGCAGTGCCTCGCCAATCTTTCCACAAATCTTGAGAGCCGCGATAGACGGCACCAGTTTATCCGGTTTGGTAAACGGCGACAAATCCGTCCCGGACAGCAGCTCCATGGCGATGTAAGCCAGATCATGCTCTTCGCCAGCATCATAAATTGTAACAATGTTAGGATGATTAAGCCGACCGGCAGTTTCCGCCTCACGGAAGAAACGGTCTTTCACGTCCTGCAATTCGTCTGCCTCAAATTCTTGCGACAGGGCCATGGTCTTGATCGCAACATCACGATTAATCTTGGGGTCACGCCCCTGATAGACGGTTCCCATGGCACCTTTGCCAAGTTCCTTTAAAATTTCATAACGTCCGAGCGTGGGTTTGGCACCTCCGGTAATAAGCAGGGATGACATGCCGCCACCTGTCGTGCTGGATCCAAAAATCATAGTATCACCAGCCGATTTCGTACGTTCCAGCCTGGCCTGCACATCCTTGTAATTTGGCTCGTTTTCGACCATATATTCATAAACGGATGTTGCTTTGTTAAATTGCCGCTTACGTTCAAAATCCAGGGCAAGATTATAAAGTGTCGACAGAACATCATCAGTCACAGGGCACTTACGGAATTTGTCAAAGGCCATGTCCAGCATGCCCTGGCTCTGGAAGGAAAGGCCCAACATTTTGTTCGTTTCGGCCGAGTCCACCTGCGCCTTCTGCCGTTCTCCCTCGGAAGCAAAATAGCGCTTCGTGGTTAATACCAGATGGCCAAGCAGAAGCATGGTTGCTGCCGTCATGGTTTGCACCCATAATGCGGAGACCGTCAGCAATACAAAATCCGTTCCGATCAACAACAATAGAAAAACAAGAGACATCACGGCGGCAACACCTGGTCCTACACGGGGGAGAACCAGAATCAGATACAGGCCAACCATTATCAGGAACCCGATTTCCACCCAGGAGGACCATTCCGGTTGGGTGAAATATTTCCCGCGCAGAATACTGTTGAGCGTATGCGCCTGTAATTCCACACCCGCCATGCCATCATTGACAGGCGTGACAAAGCGTTCGCCCATACCCGATGCGGTAGCTCCGATCAAAACAATCTTGCCTTTGAATATACGGGCCGGAATTTTGCCTGCAAAGACGTCATAAAAGGAATAATGTCTGAAGGCGTCACCACCTGTATTGGAACGGTAGAATGCAGGATAGAATCGCATAGATGTATCAGTCATAACATCCATGGCACCGAGCTCTATACTCATACCGGAATTGACCGTAATATCGTTCATGCTCAAATTGAGAAACTTCGCGGCCAGCACCAGTGACATGGATGGATATGCCTGCCCATAGTAGTCAATCAGCAATGGTTCCGAGCGTACTACGCCACCCTCTTTACGCACATTCAGATGGCCCATAGCCGCGGTAGCCTGCGCCAGATCCGGAAAGGGATACCTCATCTTGGATGCATTCAGCAAACTGGCATTTGCTTTGGAATGATTGATGTTTTTGAGTTCCAGGCGCCTGATATAATCGGGCAGCGGCATGTCCGGGCGGCCATGCGAAACGCCAAGGTCAAAAGAAATGGGCATCACCACATTGCCGGCCTGCTTTACCGCATTAACCAGCATATGGTCCATATCCAGTGATTTCTCAGCAGCCAGCAAAAGCTTTTTGGTTTCCGAATCGCCTCTCCTGGCCAGAGCCCGGGTCAATTGTTTGAATGACTGCAAGTTCTGATCGGTCTGCACCTCGCTAAAAAACACATCCACGCCAATGAGCCGGGCACCGGCAGACGACAGCTTCTCGATCATTTTAGCCATAATGGCACGCGGCCATGGCCAACGCCCCATTCGGTCGATGGAATCATCATCAATGGCAACAATCACAATATTATCACCTGCCGGTTGGGCAGCCATGGAGACACCCATATCATAGGCCTTGTTTTCAAGACCTTTCAGCGGGTTCCATGCCAGGAAGGCAGCAATAAACAAAAGCATCACGAGCAATCCGACAAACCAGTCCGACTTCCAAAAAGCCCCTTTATTCAATGAGATTTGCCTCCCTTGTTCATGTAGCTTCCCATCACAAGCCCGTAACTATCATATAATACGTATTTTGACAACATCCAGCCCCAAATAGCAAGCCCCGTGCTGCCACGAAAATCGCCTCCCTGTTGCTACTCTATGACTACATAACAGTCCACCGGCATCGTGCGGTTTTTCACTTCAATGCAGCCCCGTTTTTTTATCCTCACAATATCCCTGCACGCGCGATACATCGATTCACCGACAAGAATTTCTCCCCCCTTTGCCAGTGACTCCAAACGTGACGCCACATTCACCGTGTCGCCAATTACTGTATAATCCATGCGCTCTCTGGAACCCAGACTGCCTGCAATCACCTCGCCTGTATTAATACCAATACCAATTTGAAATGTGGATTTTCCCTGTGATTCACGTTCCTTCGTCAACTGATCCATTGATTTTTGCATTTCCAGCGCCGCCCGCATGGCATCAAGCGGCCCTTGTTCCGAGGGTGTGATAAACCCAAAAACAGCCATCAATTCATCGCCAATAAACTTATCCAGAACCCCATGATAGCGGTAAACAACCTGTACCATTCGGTCAAAATACTCATTCAACATCTCAATTACTTCATCCGGGCTTGCTTCTTCCGAAAAACTTGTGAATAAACGAATATCTGCAAAAAGAACTGTCACCACGCGATACTCAGGGCGCAGCATTGCTTCGTCACCAAGCGCAATACGATCAGCAATTTCACTACCAATATAGGGTTTGAGGCGATCGTGGAAAACTTCACCCTCGGTAATACGGCGCCGGTACTCAATGCTGCTCTGTTTTGCCTGTTTTAACAACTCAAGCGTGATTTCCCGGTATTGATCTTTTTGCTCCCTGATTTCCTCCAAAAGGGTGTTGAAATGACTTGTCAGTTCGGCAAGTTCCGCCATATTTCCATCTTCAACAGGAATTTCTCGAAGCATGTCCACTTCGGGCACAATACGTGTACGCCGTACCAAACGCGTGAGCGCATCCGAGAATGTTCGAAGAATATGGTAACCGCCAAGGTGAAAAACAAGCATAACAGCGGCAACTAGCAAGATACTCTGGGTGAAGGTAAAATGTTCCCTGTAAACAATATAAATGAATAGCAGGTAGGGCAATATGCCCAGCAAGGCCAATATGATATGGGTTTGGTCTCTGAAGCTTTGCGACTGGAACCTGATCATGCATCCCCCTCCTCTCAGTCCTGCTGCATGCGCTGCAGCAAGCCTGACTGTAAGTGATTTCCTTGCTATTCGCACTATACAAAAATATCAGTCAACAAGTTCCTGATTCATACAGGTAATTGTGAATTTGTGAAGAGGGCGGGATTACTCAGGCTATGCCCTCGCCCTTCGGGCCGGCCTGGCGGCCGTTCAAACCGGACATGCCGGTTTATCGAACCCGATACGTGGGCTCTCACCCACCCTCACCTCCTGATGTAGCCAATGCGTTCTCAAAAAAATATGGCCGAACCTCAATTGATCTGGCGGAGAGGGTGGGATTACTCGGGCTGCGCCCTCGCCCTTCGGGCCGGC
>BTQQ01000031.1:0-13879 GCA_036985955.1 Zetaproteobacteria bacterium
ACTCATTCAGAAGCGTTTTATCACCCATTCAGGCGGATTGAAGTATTTATTGCCTCCCGGCGGTATCTGCCGTGTAAAACTTCCATCGCCATTATTGTCATAAAGATAGTAGGGCGGTGTGCCAATGGCCGGACTGACCTTGATCATATATACACGCCCGTGCAGGGAATATTCCTCCACTGTCGCTCCATCCTTGCGTTTAAAAACACGAACCTGCGCGCCCTTGCCCGCTTCGGGCGCTGCGAACTCCTCGCCCAGATCGTTTTGTCTGCTGGGTGGCTGCACCGTTTCTTTCGCTTCGGGCGTGTTCTGCACTCCCGTTGGCGGTGGTAATACCGAAGATCGATCTGCCGCCATAACAGTAAAAACGGGCATGTATATCAGGAAGGTAAGGAAAAAGAAAAGATGCCGGTTCATGTTCCTAAGTATAGACGGAACGCTTAATCTTACACAACACCTTGCACAAAAGTGTCGGATAGACTTGGATTAGACTCTTCGAAAGGGGAACCATGAAAGACGAGCAGAATTATTTTTCCAGCGAACGCATCGGTGAAACACTCCTGCCGTCATTCAAGGCAACCATGACTTCGCCCACCCCATGTTTCGAAAACATGCCAGTCGCACAGGACTACAAAAATTCTATGGTCCTGCTTGTCATCTATCTCCTCGTCCCGGCGCTCATTGCCAGCATTTTTTCCGGCCTTATGTCCATCGTTTTCATTCTTCCCATGTTTTTATTGTTTGGCATCGTAGGGACATGGGCATGGGCATGGTATCTGGGCTGGGCCGCCCGCACATTCTGTAAATCGTCGTTAACCACCGCCGATGCCTTTCAAATCTGTGCTTATGGCGCAGCTCCCGTCATATTTTCAATGATTCCGATCGTGGGTGTTATCACCACTTTATGGAGCCTGTATTTAAACTGGCAGGGTCTGGTGTCGCATGCCCGGATCGGCGGCGGATCAGCACTGTTGATTATTCTTGCATCCTTTGTTGTTCTTGGTGTTTCGCTGTTATTGCTGGTGGTTTTACTATTTTATTTTGCGGCACAAACAGGTATCAACCTTCCTGAAGTTCAGTGGTTTTAACGCTGCCTGCGAATGAGAACCAGGCATGAACCGCCACGGGTCCCGGGCTTGGGAATCGCAGCCAGTACATGGCCGGCAAAAGGACCTTCCGCCAGCCAGCGGTAGACCGATTCCTTTAATACCGGACGACCATCCCGTGAATGCAAGCCACGCCCATGCACCAGACACAGCACACGATTGTGTTCCATTAGCGCCTGTTGCATGGAATGTTCAAGCACGGCAAGGACCTCCTCGCGCGTCATGCCATGCAAATCGACCTCCATATCCGCCGGTGGCCGCCCATTCGCCAGTTGGCGCAAGCGTTCCTGTGAAATGCCATCGGCTTTAAGCACCCATGGTACTGCCGACTTCTCCGGCCGGATGCCCTCCAATCCCGCGGAGGGAGGGTGCCCTGATTCCATTGTCCTGTGAATCTGAGGACGCGGTTTGTTTGCCTGACGACGAGATTCGCTTTGTAGTCTTCGCACACCACGCATGGCATGGCCAAACAAGTCATCATCATCCGGCATAGGTTAAAATTCTTTGCGCTCGGGGCGCGTCATCAATTCCTGCACGGCATCCGTTAAGCGAAGATTCCCGCGGAGAACCTGATACACCGACTCCATCAACGGCACCTCCACCTCAAGCCTGGCAGCCAGCGCATGGATGGCATAGGCCGTACCCAGACCCTCCACCACTTGGCCAATGTGTGCTTCTGCTCCGGCAACATCCATGCCCTGAGCCAGCGCAATACCAAAGCGGCGGTTTCTGGACAACTCACCGGTACATGTAAGCACCAGATCACCCAACCCGGATAAACCCATCAGAGTTTCCCGACGGGCGCCACATGCACAGGCAATACGCGCCATTTCCGCCAGCCCCCGGGTGATGACAGCAGCTACGGCGTTATGCCCTAATTGCATGCCATTCGCCATACCTGCGGCAATGGCAACCACATTCTTCAACGCTCCACCCAATGAAACACCAGCAGGATCATCACTGGCATAAATACGGAAATTCGTATCCGCAAAGAACAACGCCGCTGCTTCAGCCTGCTTAATATCCGATGCAGCCATGGTCATGGCAGTCGGCAATCCCCTGGCAACCTCTGCGGCAAAAGACGGGCCGGAAAGCACGATGCTTCTTTCAGTCCCAAGATGCCGAACAAGCAATTCATCGGTATGCTCAAGCGTATTCGGGTGGATGCCTTTAAAGGCGGCAATCACGGGAGCGCCGGATGCCTTTGCCACTTGCGACAGAACAGACTCAGCCGCCGAACTGGGCGTGGCAATGACGACGGCCCGCGAATCATCAAGCGCAACATTCAGATCAGATGTGACTTCGAGACTATCCGGAAACGAAACGCCGGGAAGGTAAACATCGTTTTCGCGCACCTGCTGCATACGCGCCGCCTTTGCCGCATCACGGGCAAACAACCGGACGGAACGCCCCTGACGCGCAAGTACCATAGCCAGCGCCGTTCCCCACGAGCCCGCCCCAATCACACAAACCGATGTATTCATGTGTTCCGCCATCCTGCCCACACAACGAACAAAAGTGGAACAATCAAGCCCAACAGCGGCAGGTTGCCCCAGCGTTGATAAGGCGTTCGCACATCTGAATCCCGGTATTCACCGTAAACAACCCCTTGGGTAAACCAGTCCATGGTCTGTTGAATGCTTCCGTCCGGTGCCACTATAGCGGACACACCCGTATTAGCGGCGCGCAACAGGTAACGCCCGGTTTCCACGGCGCGCATGCGAGCCGCCTGCAAATGCTGCCATGTCGCGGGCGTGTGGCCATACCATGCATCGTTGGTCACATTGACCAGCACCGATGCCGTATCCGCACGCTGGCGCGCCTCGCGTGGAAAAATCGCTTCATAACACACCAGCGAACCATAACGCCCATGGGCGCCTTGTAACACGCCCGAATCTCCGGACGGCTGAAAATCGGCAATGTTGGGCACCAGGGCGTGCAGGAATGGAATCCATGAGGGTACATATTCACCAAATGGAACCAGATGCTGCTTGCCTACGAATTGCAATTCCTTCCTGCCGGGCTGAAACAGGTAAATTCCGTTGTGTGCAACAGATTGTGCAAGGCGCCCACCGCCATCAAGCTTGAGGCCACCAAACAGGACCGGGGTATTCCACGCCTGCATGTGCCGCAACAACCAGATCCTCCATTCCGGCGCTCGCTCCAGAAACAGTGGTACGGCCACTTCCGGCCATACAATCAAATCACTCCACCTGGCAGCCTGTTCCGATAATCGTACATAACGGTGCATGGTTTCGTTGAGAAAATCCGCATTCCATTTCAGCTTCTGAGGAATGTTGGCCTGTATCAGTGCTACGCGATGGACGGCTCCGTCGGCCCGGTAAGGCGCAGGCGCGGCGATCAGGCATATACCTGCGATTGCAGCACCGGCCAACCCCCATCGATAGTATTTATACTGTAGCATGAACGCCAACGAAACCGCCATCAACGCGGGTAAGAAGGCCGCACCATACACGCCCACAACCGCAGCCCAGCCAATGGCAGGCGTGTCCAGTAGCAGGCTGCCTGGCGGCGTCCACGGCAACCCCGTAAACAAGTGCCCCCGTAGCCATTCCTCGCCCACCATCAGAATCGGGAACACGACCAGCATACGGGGGCTACCTCCTGTCCTTTCTCCCGCCCCTTCTCCCGCCAATCTGTAACTGCCCCATGCCAGACATGCCGGGAACAAACCAAGAACAAGACCAACCAGCGCAGTCGCCAGCACAGCCCACGGCCATGCCAGCGGGCCAAAGGTATGAAACGTTGGCGCCAGCCACCATGCGCCAATGCCAAACCAGCCAAGCCCGAAAGCCCATCCTGAGGAAAAGGCCTTGCCACGCATAAACAGCAGAATCCAGCCCGCAAAGGCCAATACTGCCAACCACTTGTAATCATAGGGAGAAAAAGCAAAGGGCATAAGACTGCCAAGAAGAAATGCCGCTATAAGTCTGACCCATGATGAATCGCGCAACCACTGTTGGTAAAACATCCGAGTGTCTTTATCCGGCAGGAGTATCTGCCATGGGCGTGATATGTAACTTGAGAACCCGTCTGGGTTCCGCCGCCAGCACATACACGGTCAACCCGGCCACCTCGATCCGCTCCCCTTGCGCCGGAATGCGTCCGCACAAACTGGTCACCATACCCCCGACCGTATCATAATCACCTTCCGGCAATTGACGCCCCAGCACTTCTTCCAGATCCTCGACATGCATACGGCCAGCCACCACATAACCGCCATCCTCTCCCCGCACACATTCCCCGGATTCACCAGCCTCACCCACTTCATCCATAGAACCGACGATCTCGGTCAACAAATCGGAAAGTGTTACCAGCCCCCCCGTGCCACCGTACTCGTCCATGACAATGGCAAGGTGCATGCCTTTCTGTTTCATGCGTCCCAGCAGCCCAAGCACAAGCTGTGATTCCGGTACTTTCAGACAGGGGCGAATCAGGCCGGAAAGGTGTTTGTTCTTCCCCTGAATCTCGGCGGAGAATACATCCCATGCATGAATGACACCTTCAATATTGTCAAGATCATCAACATAGACCGGCAATTTGGAATACTCATTGCCGGCAATCTTTTTTGCTGCTTCCTTAAGCGACATGCTTGCCTCAAGTGCAAAAATCTCTGAGCGTGGAACCATCAATTCCCGTACCCGCACATCGCGGAACATCACCAGACTTTCGAGCATGCGACGATGATCATCGGACTGGACAGCTTCCGCCCTGCGGATCAACGCCAGCAATTCGTCTTCATCACGGCCAGGCCGTAAACGCTCAAGCCATCGCGAGCGTAATCGCTCCCGCCAACAATCAAACATTCACTCGCTCCTTTCCGTACTCCCTTCCATAGGGATCATGTAGATTAAGCTGCGCCATGGCGCGGCTTTCCATGGTCTGCATGCGCTTCGCCTGTGCCTCTTCCGCATGGTCGTGCCCCAGCAGGTGCAACACGCCGTGCACAATGAGGTGCAAGGCATGGTCGCATGCATCCAGCCCCAACCGGCCGGCTTCCTTTTTTACAAAAGGCCATGCCAGAATGATATCCCCCAGTGATTCGTCGAAATGAAAAACGGGGCCATCCTGCATGGGAAAAGACAACACATCGGTGACAACATCCTCATGCCGCCACTGCCGGTTCAGTTCACGCACCACATCATCACCCGCCACACGTACGCACAGCAACACGGCACGGCTTACTCCCGCCTGAGCACAGGCTGTGGCCACGGCCTGACGTATCCTTGCATCATCCGGCAAATCAGAGTGGCTAATACCTTCATCCACCATGATATCAATCATGATTCTCCCGCCTCGCTGCGCTCATAAGCAGCAACAATTTTCTCCACCAACGGGTGCCGCACCACATCCTGACCACTTAAACGGCAAATACCTACATTCTCCACGCCTTCCAGCACCTGCAAGACATGCAACAGGCCGCTATGATGCTTGGTGGGAAGATCCACCTGTGTCGTATCGCCAGTCACCACCATCCTCGAGGAAAACCCGAGCCGCGTCAGAAACATCTTCATCTGCTCCCGCGTGGTATTTTGCGCCTCATCCAGAATGACGAACGCATCATTCAGGGTGCGTCCGCGCATGTAAGCCAGAGGCGCCACCTCAATACGGCCGGATTCCATGAGTCCGTTCATTTTCTCCAACCCGATCATATCGGCCAGCGCATCAAACAATGGCCGCAGGTAGGGATCCACCTTCTGCTGTATATCTCCGGGCAAAAAGCCCAATCGCTCTCCGGCTTCCACTGCTGGTCGCGTCAGAATCACGCGTTCCACCTGATGCGATTGCAGAGCTTCAACGGCCATGGCCACGGCCAGATAGGTCTTTCCCGTGCCCGCGGGGCCTACCGCCAGCGTCAACACATGCTGGCGGATACTGTCCAGATAATGCCGCTGATTTGGCGTCTTGCCCTGAACGCGGCGGCGTCCGGCCACCACAACATCGGCATCGGTTTCCATTGTTTCTTTTTCGCCCCCGCCGGATGCCGCCTGAGTGCGCAAAATGCCTTCCAGTTGAACATCTTCAACCGGACCTTTCTTTGCCCACGGCAACAGCGCATAAATGACTTCCGCCGCCACACGGCCCTGATCCCCTTCGATTTGCCAATCGCCAGGCTGCCCGAGAAAACGCACCCCGAACTGCGCTTCAATCCGGCGCAAAATACGGTTTTTGCTGCCACACAGACTGCGCAACACCTTCGGACCGGCATCGGAAATGTTCAGATGAACGCAGGACTCCGGGTGGTTATTCGCCACAGTTCAACTCCAGTGTTTTCGACAATTTCACGTCAACACCAGTTCGCCGCGAAGTGACTGGCCATAAGCCCTGGTAATCTTGACCGGCAATACGCGCCCCGTCTGGCGTATATTCCCTTCAAAATGAACAATCTTGAAATCCGGTGTGCGGCCTTGCATATCACCATCAGTACGACTTGTCTTTTCCACCAGCACATGTGCCACTTTGCCCACCTGATACAGATACCGCGTATGGCTGCTCTCACGCATCAGGGCCAGTAACCGCTGCAATCGTTCATCCTTCACTGTATCGGGCACGCCATCTTCCACTTTGGCGGCGGGCGTTCCGGGGCGTGGCGAATACTTGAAACAGTATGCGGAATCGAATTCAATCTGCCGCACCAGCGCGAGCGTATCTTCAAAATCAGCATCAGTTTCTCCCGGAAAGCCGACAATAAAATCCGATGACAAAGCAATCCCGGGACATGCTTCACGCAGGCGTACAATCATGTCCAGATATTGTTCCCGCGTATGCCCGCGATGCATGGCTTTGAGAATACGATTGGAGCCGCTCTGAACTGGTAAATGCAAATAGGGCATCAGTTGTGGAATTTCCGCAAAGGCCTCAATAAGGCCATCGCTCATCTCCATCGGGTGGCTGGTGGTGAACCGAAGCCGGATCAGCCCATCCAGTTCCGCCACTGCATACAGCAGCATGGTAAAGTCCCATTCCTCACCATCCGGACTTAAACCAAGGTATCCATTCACATTCTGCCCCAGTAAGGTTATTTCCACTGCGCCCCGGGCCAACAGGTCACGGCATTCATCCAGCACATCAGCCACTGGCCGGGAGAGTTCCGGTCCCCGCGTATAGGGGACGACGCAAAATGTGCAGAATTTATCGCATCCTTCCATGATGGTGACAAAGGCAGAACGCCCCGTTTTCCCCGCTTTGGGCAAATGGTCGAATTTTTCGATTTCCGGCATGTCCGTTTCCGTAAGTTGTACGCGGTCCCGCCGTATTTGCTTCACCATCTCAGGCAACTTGTGATAGGTCTGCGGACCAAACACCATATCCACAAATGGCGCACGCTGCATGATGCGGTTACCTTCCTGTTGCGCCACGCAACCACCCACGCCGATAATTAAATCAGGGCGCTCCTCCTTGATCAGACGGTAACGGCCCAACTCGGAATATACCTTTTCCTCGGCTTTCTCGCGCACGGAGCATGTATTCATCAGAATCACATCGGCATCCGCCGGGTCCGCAACAAGACGCAGGCCGTAAGCTTCCTGCATCAGGTCAACCATGCGCGACGAATCGTATTCGTTCATCTGGCAGCCGTAAGTTTTGATAAAGAGCGTGTCCAGGTATCTATCCCTTATGAGACACTGCATGGCGCAGTGTTCTGAACTTAAAGAAGTATTTTCTGGTGTAAATCATCACTAGACGAGAAATCATAAAACTATTAACGACTGGAAAGCAAGCATCCTCATACACGGTAGTTTAATAATTAGGGCTGTCCCGGTTGCCCGGCATCGAAACGGGCTGCATTTACAGACTCCTAGACCCGGCGTCCCCGGATATACTGCGTAGCCGCTGCATTGGAGACATTCAGTTCCCGAAGAATGTTGGACATATTAGCCAGCGTATTGAACAACAGATCATGGGCAACTGCCTGATGGCCGGCAAAAAGATTGGCTATTGCCTTGCGCGTAATTTTGTAGGTAACGCAGTCTTTCTTCGCAATCAATGTGGCCGTAGCTGTCGCATCGTCCAGAAAAGCCATGTCGCCAAGCTGGGAACCTTCACCGGCATTGGCAATATGTACGGTCTCGCCGTTAAATTGCAGAACAACATCCACTTCCCCGTGCCGTAGCAAATACAACGCACCAGCAGGTTCGTTCTCAATCACCATTGAGCTTTCATTTTTGAAAGATTCAATCGTAATAAACGTTCTTAGATTGTACTTTTCATCTTCTGTAAGTGTGCGGTGGAAAACATGTTCTTCCAGCCAGTTAAAATCGATTACCATCACGGACCTCCTTTCGATTTCGTTCAAAACGGCGCTAATATAATGCGCGAACAGGGCAAGAATGTGACAGATGTCACCATGTTTGATTCGTATTGCAGCGCCGGACTTCTGGCAACAGCGCGATTGCGCCGTTAGTCTTGGCCGACTTTAGCGGGAGCATGAATCTACAGTGACTTTTCAGGATTTAATTCTCACATTGCAGCAATACTGGGCGGCGCAGGGATGCGTGCTACAGCAACCTTATGATTCGCCGATGGGGGCTGGCACATTCCATCCAGCTACGTTTCTGCGTGTGCTGGATGATGAGGTGTGGAACACCGCCTACGTGCAACCCTGCCGTCGGCCCACCGATGGCCGTTATGGCGAGAACCCGAACCGTTTGCAGCACTATTATCAGTTTCAGGTCATTCTGAAACCGGCTCCGGAGAATATCCTCGACCTGTATCTCGATTCCCTGAAAACCATCGGCATTGATCCTGAGATCCATGATATCCGGTTCGTTGAGGATGATTGGGAGTCGCCGACCCTCGGTGCCTGGGGGCTGGGCTGGGAAGTCTGGCTCAACGGTATGGAAATTACCCAGTTCACTTATTTCCAGCAAGTCGGCAGTGTCGAACTCTCCAAAACGCCCGGCGAAATCACCTACGGACTGGAACGGCTGGCCATGTATCTGCAGAGCGTAGAAAATGTGTTCGATCTCACATGGGTAGAAACGGTGGATGGTAAGAAGGTCAGCTACGGTGAGGTGTTTCACCGCAATGAAGTGGAGTTCTCCACCTATAATTTTGATCAGGCAGACACGAGTTGGCTGCACGAACAGTTTGATCATGCCGAAACCGAGTGCAAGCGGTTAAACGAAAAAGGCCTCGTACTGCCAGCCTATGAGGAAATAATGAAGGCATCGCATGCCTTCAACCTGCTTGATGCCAGAGGCGCGATCTCAGTAGCCGAACGCCAGCGTTTCATTGGTCGTGTGCGCGGTCTGGCAAAGACAGTTGCTCGCACTTATGCGGGGGTGGAGCAAAGATGAAAAAAGTAATGGGTGTTGCTTTTTTCATGCGCGATAGTCTGGCTTGGCGTGCCATGAAAAGAAATTTTTTTTCAGGGTGATAATGCAATGAGAATGCATCTACTTCCGCAGCCCCTGCTGATCGAAATCGGTACCGAGGAAATCCCGGCAGGCGTTGCGCCGAGCATGGGTGAGGCGCTGAAGGCCGCTGTCGAGAAGTTGCTTGCCGATGCGTGTGTGAACGTGAGTGAGTTGCATCTTGGCGTGACACCGCGACGGCTGCTACTGCATGCGAACTCCTGTCCTGTCATGCAGGAAGACCGCGAAGAAACTATCTGGGGTCCGCCGGAAAAGGTTGCGTTCAAAGATGGTTCTCCGACCAAAGCCGCTGAAGGCTTTGCCAAAAAGTCTGGCATTGATATTGATTCTTTCGAGTTGGCCGGCAAAGGTGACGGCAAGGGCAACTACATGAAGGCTGTGCAAACGGTGAAAGGCCACAAGGTGGCCGACATCATCGCAGAAGCGATGCCGGATATCCTGCGAAAATTGCCCAGCCCGAAACAGATGCAATGGAATGATGGCGAAAATCGCAGTGATGCCTTCATCCGCCCTGTCCGCTGGATCGTCGCGCGACTTGGCAAGGATGTTATTCCATTCTCATTTGCGGGTGTGGAAGCAGGAAAAATATCGCACGGCCACCGTGTGCATGGCTCCACTGGCGAAATTGATGTGAACAATCCGTTCGACTGGCTGAAAAGAAATTATATCCTTGCGAATCGGGAAATAAGAAAAAATAAAATCCAAGAATATCTGGATACCGCTGCTGGTCAATCCAATGTTATTTTATATGAAGATATCGATCTAATCGAAGAAGTAACCGATCTGACCGAATGGCCACAGGTTATTACCGGGCATTATGAAGAAACCTTTTTAAAGCTGCCCGATAAGGTCAGCTATATAGAATTACTGCACCATCAACGCTGCTTTTCCTCTGACAACAAAAAGAGAAAGCGGAGCAACACTTTTTTTGCTGTCGCCAACATCGAATCGAAAAAACCACAGGCCGTTGCCTCAGGCAACGAACGCGTGGTCAATGCGCGTTTGGCCGATGCAATGTTCTATTTTGAACGTGATCCTAAAGAATCGCTAGAAGCACGCGTTGAAAAGCTTTCCGAAGTCGTCTTTCAGGACGGGCTTGGCATGGTCGGCGATCAGGTGCGCAGGTTGCGCGGCTTTGTGCTGGATACCGCAACAGCACTGGGGGTCAGTGCCAACGATGCACAGCGCGCCGCCTATTTATGCAAATCCGATCTGACCACCGGACTGGTCGGTGAATTCCCCGAGTTGCAA
Organism: Zetaproteobacteria bacterium; assembly: GCA_036985955.1. GTDB lineage: Bacteria > Pseudomonadota > Zetaproteobacteria > Mariprofundales > Mariprofundaceae > JAUZQZ01. Next base: position 10,757 of record BTQQ01000031.1, read on the forward strand.
GGCTATATGGGCGGGATTTACGCAAAGATGGATGGCGAGAACGGGGTAGTCGCCAATGCAATTGCAGAGCATTACGCGCCGGCAGGCGCGGATGATAATTTGCCCGACAATGCTATTGCGCGCGCCATCGGCATTGCCGAGCGTGCTGACAAATTACTGGGATATTTCCACCTTGGACGTATCCCCACGGCCAGCGCCGATCCGTTTGCTCTACGCCGTGCTGCCATCGGTCTGATACGCCTGCTAAATGATAAAAATATTCCCTCCGGCATTATTCCAGTGGACATGACGTTGACTGATGTGCTGGACGAGAGTGCCAAACAGTGGAATCAGCAACGTGTAACGATCACAATTTCTAAAGAAACGCGTGAACAAGTCCGCGTATTTATCATTGAGCGCATGGTTGGTATGGCTGATTCCTTTGAAGTATCAAAAAGCTCTATAGATGCTGCTTTGAATGCATCTGTTGAAATACCTCTTTATCGCATTATCAAAGTTGCCAACCTATTAACCCATTTTGCCAACACTGATGAGGGCCAGGCCGTTGCCGCAGCCAACAAGAGAATCGCTAACCTGCTTAAAAAAGCAGGGAAAGTTGATGCCAATATCGACCAAAAACTCTTTCAAGAAGATGCCGAAAAGAGTCTTTTCAATATCTTAGAAGAACTGGAATTAGATTTTGCCGTTGAACCACATATACAATTGACACAACTTGCAAAACTACGCGAACCGGTCGATACATTCTTCGATGATGTCATGGTTATGGTGGAGGATGAAGCGATACGTGCCAACCGTCTGGCCCTGCTGAACCGCCTGCGCGCCCTGTTCCTGAAACTCGCGGATATATCACGACTTTAGTGAGTGCGGAACTCTCTGATACCCTGATAAAACTGATGGCAGCATGGCTGTTGCTATTTGGCGCGGCACTCTGGGCCCGCCGCGAAGGTTTAAAGCTATCCAGACGCATGTTGATTGCATCGCTTCGAGGACTGGTGCAATTGTTGATTCTAGCCTTTATTTTGCACTGGGTCTTCGATATTCAATCACATATTGCACAGGGACTACTGGTTCTGGGCTTCTGTGTGTTGGCCGGATATACCAGCGCAGGCCATCACGCCGAGAGGCAACACGCATGGTTGGCGGCCAGCACGGGCCTGACCTGCGCATGTCTGGTCACGCTTCCCTGGCTGGCGGCTAGTGGCGCCATCAGCGCTGATACCCGCACGCTTATCCCGCTCGGCAGTATGGTGGCGGCCAATGGCATGAATGCCATTTCGATTATGTTTGAGCGGCAATCCGGCGGAGGTGTTGCAAGCGATAGCATGCGCACCGCCATGATCCCAACCATTGATACCCTGCGTGTAGCGGGCCTTGTTCATATGCCCGGTATCTTTGTTGGCATGACACTGGCCGGTAGCCCGCCACTCGCCGCAGCCAGCGCCCAACTGGTCGTGCTGTACATGATTGTGGCTTCCAGTTTCACGGCCTGTATGGTTAGCTTCCTGATGATGAACCATTTGAACAAAAGTAAAATATGCGCTTAAAACGTATCGAGCTGGCTGGCTTCAAATCCTTCGTTGACCCGGTCAAGATTGATCTGAGCGACGGAATCACTGCCATTGTCGGCCCCAACGGCTCAGGCAAATCCAATATCGTCGATGCCATCCGCTGGGTACTGGGTGAACATTCGGCCAGGCATCTCAGGGGCGGTGTGATGGACGACCTGATTTTTCAGGGTTCGGAAACACGTCCACCTGTCGGGGTATGCGATGTCGAGCTGACCTTTGCCATTGAATCCGGCCAACTGGCAAGCCCCTATCACGAACTGGAAGAAATCCGCGTGCGCCGCAGGCTAACCCGCGAAGGTGGTAGCGATGCATTTATCAATGGCAAGATGGTGCGCTTAAAAGATGTAGTGGACCTTTTTCTGGATACGGGCGTCTCCACCCGCGCCTACGCTATTATCGAGCAAGGATCAATCTCTCGCATGATTTCTGCCAAACCGGAAGAGCGCCGCGTCATGTTGGAAGAAGCAGCGGGTGTGATGAAATACCGCGCCCGGCGGCGCGAAGCCGAACTGAAAATGAACCATACCCGGCAAAATCTTGACCGGGTCATGGATCTGCTGGAAGAGGTGCGCACCCAGTGCCGCAGCCTGAAACAGCAGGCATCCCGGGCGGAGCGTTTCAAGAAATTACAGGATGAATGGCAACAAACCCAGGCATTGTCCATGGGAATTCGCTACCGCCAGCACCTGGTTCGCTGCCAGGAAGGTCAAAAACAACTTGAGGCGGCCAGGACCAAAGAAGCACAGGCTGCCAGCAGGCATGCGGAGACCGAACGCAATCTTGCCGATGCCAGGCAGCAACTGATCGAACATGAGGAGCAGGCTCAGCATGCGCAGGATAACCTGAGGAGTGCGGAACAGAAGCGTTCAGAGCTGCAACAGCAGGCCGAACGGCAGGCGGGAGAACGCCGACTGCTGGCGGAGCGAAAGCTGACGCTGGAACAAAGGATTACCGACGGATCGGAGCGTGGAAAACGCTTAGAACAGGAAATTAAAGCCATTGAAAACCGCATCACAAGTCAGGACGACCCTGCCTTGCAGAAAGCTCTGGAACAGGCACAAGCAGCAGAAGAAGCGGCTCGCACACAGCATGAAGAGCAGCGCAGAGTGCGTGATGAAATGCTGGCTGAATTCGAACGTATTCGCAGCCACCATGAAGGCACCGAACGCCGTCGTGAACAGGCCGAGGCTGCACTTGGACGCTTGCAGGAACGCCAAAGCCTGCTGCTTGGCAGGCAGCAGGAAATCGAGCAGCAACTAAAACAAATTGAGACCTCGCAGAAAAATGTGGCACAGGAAACAAAGGCATGTGAACAACAGCAGAAACAGGCCTGCGCCGAAGTAGAAACCACGCAACAGCAACTGGATGCTTCGCGTAAAGAACGTACCGATGCCGAGACAGCGCTCGCTGCCCAGTCTGGTGAGATGCGCCGCTTGCAAGGCGAGATTCAGGAATTGCAGGGACGCGCATCCAGCCGTGATATTCCGGATCATGTGCGCAACTCATTGCGCCAGGCAGGTGCAATCTGGGTGGACGAGGCCCTGAATGCGCCCGA
>BTQQ01000032.1:0-13779 GCA_036985955.1 Zetaproteobacteria bacterium
AGATTGCCAAATATGCCGCCAATGCCATGCTGGCCACGCGTATTTCTTTTATGAATGAACTGGCTGCATTTTGTGATGCCACGGGGGGGGACATCGAGGCTGTACGCAAGGGGCTGGGTTCCGATCCGCGTATTGGCCCGCATTTCCTTTATGCAGGCATCGGCTATGGTGGTTCCTGTTTCCCCAAGGATGTGCGGGCACTGATGGTGTCGGGTGAGGAGCATGGTACGCGCATGCAGTTGATTGAAGCGGTGCATGACGTGAACCAGGCTCAGAGGAAGCGTTTTGTACAAGTGATTCTGGATGCTCTGGAGGGTATTGACGAACCTCGGGTGGCATTGTGGGGATTGGCCTTCAAGCCCGAAACGGACGACATACGCGAAGCGCCCAGCCGGGATGTGATTGAAGCGTTGCTGGCGTGTGGTGCGCGTATCCGCGCCCATGATCCGGCTGCGATGGATATCTGCAAAGACCTGTGGCCCCATGAGGTGAATCTGGAATTTGTGGATAGTCCGGAAGCATGTTTGCCGGATGCCGATGCGCTGGTCGTGGTGACCGAATGGTTGTGTTTCCGCGAACCGGATTGGGACGAAGCCGGATCGCGCATGTGCGGACGCCTCTTGTTCGATGGCCGCAATCTGTACGATCCGGCAGCGATGAAAGCCCGTGGCTGGCAATATCACGGTATCGGACGCGGCGCTTGAATTCATCGCTGCTGGCCGATGGCCGGGAGATTCAGGGATATGGATGTGGCGACATGAATATCAAGGACACGCCGGACTCCGTGCCACTTTGCGTGGATCTGGATGGGACGCTTCTCCGGACGGATATATTATGGGAGTCGGTATTATTACTCATAAAAAAAAGTCTTCTTTCAGTTGTGTTGCTGCCGGTATGGCTATTCAGGGGGAAAGCATATCTGAAACGGCGTATAGCTGAGCGCGTTAATGTTGACGTGCGTTCCCTTCCATACCGGGAAGAGCTATTGGAGTATTTAAGGAAACAAGAAAAAGCGGGAAGAAAGCTTATTTTGGTAACAGCAAGCGATACGCTCCCGGCAGCCGATGTTGCAGCGCACCTGGGTGTTTTTGATACTGTTCTGGCCAGTGATGGCAACACAAATCTTTCGGGAAGAAAGAAGGCTGACCGGTTAAGGCGACTTTTTGGAGATAAGGGTTATGTGTATGCCGGCAACAGCAAAAAAGATGTGGAAGTATGGCAATATTCGAAATCCGCAATTGTCGTTAGCTCGTCAAAATATTTATTGGATGCTGTCCGCAAGGTTGCAGATATTGAATGGAATCTGGAAGACAGAGTTTCCAGTAAAAGGGCGTTGATCTGGAGGGCCCTTCGCCCTCATCAGTGGCTTAAAAATATCCTTGTATTTGTTCCATTGTTGACTTCACATCAGCTACAAAGTGCAACACTTCTGTTACAGGAAGCATTGGCTTTCGTGGCATTTTCCCTGTGTGCTTCCAGTATTTATATTTTTAATGACCTTATGGACCTGGATGCGGACAGGTCGCATCAAAAAAAACGCCACCGACCATTTGCATCAGGTGATTTGTCCATCCCTGCCGGGGTATTCCTGCTGTCCGCTCTGCTATTGATGGCGGGATGGGTTGCGTTGGGGTTTTCCTCCCTTTTTCAGTTGGTGTTGGCGACTTATTACGTTTTGGCGGTTATTTATACACTTGTATTAAAATCGCGAATGCTGGTCGATGTGTTTGCCCTCGCTGCGTTTTATACATTGCGCATCTTTTTGGGCGGTGTGGCTGTCGGTGTTGCCGTGTCCCAATGGCTACTGGGGTTATCAATATTTTTCTTTCTCAGTCTTGCTCTCATTAAGCGCTGCTCTGAACTTCTTGAGGTAAGCAAGCAGGGAAGACTGGTTGCCAAAGGTCGAAATTATACACATGCCGATATGAACCTTATGGTCATTCAGGGCATAGCCAGCGGCTATGTGGCATCGCTGATTCTTGTGCTTTATGTGAATAGTCCGGAGGTTTCGCGGCTCTATTCCAATCCGGACATGCTCTGGTTTCTTTCTCCACTACTGTTATACTGGATTAGCCGCATATGGATGATTACGCATCGAGGGGAGATGCATGATGATCCTGTGGAATTCGTCATGTCGGACAGAATAAGTTATGCGGTTCTCATGTTGTCTTTGCTGGTAATGTGGCTGGCGAAATGAACATGTCGGCATTTCGCCATATCAAACGTGTCTTCTTTCATAAAATAGTCAGTGAAGACGTATTCTTATCGCGTTCCGCAGAATTGTGGTGCCTATTGGCTATTTCAATATTGGCCGTATTGCTACGATTTCTTATTCTTGGAGAAAACACACGTATTATTCCGACCGACGGGGTTGCCTATATTGAAATCGCCAAGGGGATTGCGAACAATTATTCGTTTTACCATCCAATGTTCCCCCCGGGTTATTCGATCTGGATTGTATTATTTCATGATGTGGCAGGTTTGGGGTGGGCTGAGGCAGGGCAATGGGCCTCCTTTATATTCTCCATACTCCTCATGTTTCCGCTTTATGCAATTTTTAAACATTGTGTTTCGGTGCAGGGCGCTCTTCTTGGATTGCTGTTTTATGCATGTTTACCGCTTTGGGCGAAGGTTGGGACTGAAACCCAGACGATGTCGGAAGCAGGGTTTTTCTTTTTCCTTTCTATCTGGTTATGCATGTACTTTATGAAAAAGGGTGGGCTTCATGTGTTGTTGGTGGCCGGTTTTTCCCTGGGTCTTGCTGCATTGTCCCGGCCAGAATTGCTTGTTGCGGCTTTTATTCTTCCTGGTTGGCTTATCTATAGAAGTAAGAATCCGAAGTTATTCATCAAGCCATGGCTTCTTTTATTGGCTGCGGGGGTAGTCTATTCACCTTATGTTGTCATGCTGCATGATCATACAGGGGATTGGCGGGTTTCGATGAAGACTGAAATTACCCAGCGGAATGCACTGGCTGTCGGTGTGAATGATTTTAATGGCGCCCGGGAACTGCTGCTGCAATCCGATTCGAAGCAGTTTTCAACAGGTTTGTTGGGTTTTTGGGTCGCCCACCCTGTGGCCACAATAAAGCGCATGGCTGTCAATATCTATCTGATGCACGAATATATGTGGCCTCAATTATTTTCTCCCTTGCTCACGTTTTTTCTGGCTTTGGGCCTTTTGATGGCGCGCAGCAACAACAGGGATGTGTTGTGGATTGTCACACTGATTTATTTACCCACCATGACTTTCTTGCTGGATGCGAGAATCCTGCTGCTGTGGGCAACACCCTTCCTTGCATGGGCCGGACTCGGGGCGTGGCAACTGGTGCGGAAGGGACGTGGGATTGGTGCTGTCGTTGTATTCCTGGCTGTCGTGTTATTGGCGGGTTCGGCAACGCATTCAATGCGCCAGAATGATGAAAATATTGCCGCACGCAAAGCGGGTGAATGGTTATATGCGGAATTTCATATGTCTCCAACGCAAGTCTGGAGCAGAAAGCCCTGGGTGGCTTTTTACGCTGGCATGAAATATCGGCATCTTCCATCTGGTGGGCTGGACGATATTGTCACATCCATGCAACAGGGAGACTGGTTGGTGGTGGATTCCAGCCATTTTGCTACCTCACGGCCCCGTGCTTTTGCTCAACTGTTTCAGGATGTCCCCCCCCGAATCAAGCTTGTTCACCAGTTTCCAGGGCCGGATGGGTATTTACTGAATCTTTATCGGGCGTCATCCGGGAAAGGTTGATTAGCATGAAGGATGTGAGTCAAAAAGGTGTGCTACGATGCCTCCGTTCTAATGCAAGCCACATAGGCGGCTTGCAGGGGGTCAAAACCCGCTACCGTCCCTACGTCTGTCCCATTCGGGCGATTCTCGAACAGATTCCAGAGGGCTCTCGTCTTTTCGATGTGGGATGCGGGAGCGGCGCTCTGTTGTGTCTGGGCGTTGAGCTCCTGCATCTGAGCAAAGCGTGTGGCTATGATGTGTCGGAATCCGCGGTTGAAGCATCGGGAACCTTCAAGGGGATTGAAGTGCGCCTGCTATCCAAACAAGGGCCAATGCCATCTTTTCAGGGTTATGATGTCGTTACGCTGGTTGATGTGTTGCACCATATACCGCCAGGGAAACAACGGGGATTCTTGACGGAGATTGTTCATAACATGGATGTTGGCAGTACGCTACTCATTTCAGATATTGATGCATCGCGGAAGGTGGGGGCTTTTTTAAACCAGTTGCATGACCTGTTATTGGCGGGTCAATGGGTGCATCCATGGTGTCCCGGTGATGTGTTGGCTGTTTTAGGTGAGATTGGGTGTGAAGAATGCCACTGTTCCCTGCATTGGTCCCTTTGGTATCCTCACTTCATTGTCAAGGTAAGGAAGTGCTCCCATGTTTTATAATACCGGAATTTTCGGACGGCGCTGAATGAAGGCAATAAAGCATTGCCAGTTGTTGGTCGATGGCCGGGAGTTTGTGGCTGGCCGTCGCACCGGCATTGGCCGGTTCCTGGAAGGGCTTTTGCTGGCACTCCATTCCGCTCACCCGGATTGGCGCGTGACTATCGCTATGCGCAAAGACTGCACCTTGCCGTCATCATTACGGGACAAGGCAGAGGAGCTTTATGTTCCACACGCTGTGGAATGTTTCTGGCCGGTGCTGGCGCGTGGTTACCATCTGTTTTTAAGCCCGTATCCTAAACTTCCGTGGCGAAAGATGCCCTGCCCGGCCATTCATACAGTACACGATGTGCTGTATTTGACGCATCCGGCGTATCGGGGGAATCAACTGCATGTGTGGGCGGCAAAGATGCGCCTGACGCATGCACTGAAACAGGCAACCCTTACGTGGTTTGATTCCAAAGCCTCACGTGAGGCATGCCGGACACTGTTCGGGGATTTGCCAAACGAGGTGGTACGTTACCCGGCAGTGGATGGGGTGTTTACGCCGCAAACGGCGAAGGACTCAAGCGAGCCTTATTTTCTTTTTGTGGGCAATGGCTTGCCGCATAAGAATATTACATTGCTGCTGCAAGCGATAGGCGACGTGCCATCCCGGCTGGTGTGTGTCGGTGTTCGTAATGCGGACATGTGGCTGGCGCAATGCAATGCCGCAGTGAAACAGAAAGTCGAATTCCTGCATGGTGTGGATGATGAAATATTGCTGACATTGTACAGAGGCGCCGCCGCTTTGCTGCTGCCCTCAACAGCCGAGGGCTACGGCTACCCTCCGCTGGAAGCAATGGCCTGCGGCACCCCCGCGATTGTTTCGGATATTCCGGTGTTACGTGAGACGACAGGCGGTGCGGCCATGACGTGCCCGGCGGATGATGCGGTTGCATGGCGACGGGCCATGCAGGCCATGCTGGATGAAAACACGCGAAAGACATGGTCGAACAAGGGTCTTGAGTGGGTCGATCATCTGCGTGCACCCGGAGGCTGGCAGCGTCACATTGAAGATGTGGAAAGGCTTGTGGGGCAAATCTGATGTGCGGCTTTGTGGCGGTTCTGGGCAAAAAAGGCAAGGGTGAGCTGGAGCGGATGGCCCATGCCGTGGAGAAGCGGGGGCCGGACGATAGCGGGCGCTTTGACGATGGTATGTTTTCCGCAATTCATCATCGTTTGTCCATTATCGGCCCGGATACGCGGGGCCGTCAACCCATGACGGCGGATGATGTCACCGTGGTGTTTAATGGTTGTATCTACAATTACCGGGAACTGCGAAAACAACTGGAAGATGACGGTATCGTCTTTGCCTCGGATACGGATACGGAGGTGCTGCCGTATCTTTACCGGCGGTTTGGTGTCGGCATGTTTTCGTTGCTGAATGGCATGTTTTCCATTCTGTTGTGGGATGCACGCGAGAAGCTGCTGCTTGCAGCGCGTGATCCCTTTGGTGAAAAGCCGCTGTTTATCTGTGAGCAGGATGGGCGGGTTGGTTTCGCATCCATGTTATCCGCATTTGAACAGGGGGACTGGACACTGACTCCGGACATTGCTGCGGTCCATGAAGTGCTTTGCCGCATGCGAATGACTGCACCGCGAACCATGTACAGGGAGGTGCGTCAGTTGCCTGCCGGTACTTATCTTTGCGTCAAATCCGGTGGGGAACTTGTACCCCGCCGTTTCGCTTTCCTTCCCGAGCCGGACCAATACCTGGATATGATACCAATTGAAGCGGAGAGCGAGACGGAGCGGCTGCTCGATGACGCATTTTTATTGCGGACGATTTCGGACAAGCCCATGGGCGTGTTTTTATCCGGTGGCGTGGATTCTTCGTTGATTGCCGAATCACTGGCGCGGCAATTACCCGGAACATTGCATACCTTTTCCGTTCGTTTTTCCGATGGTGCGGCGGATTACGATGAGAGTGTTCATGCAGCGGCGGTAGCGAAGCATATTGGTAGCGAGCATGCGGTGCTGGATGTCCGTTCGGAGGCACATGAGGCGTTACACGATCTGGCGGCTGCATTCGATCAACCCGTGACGAATTCGGCGGCATTACCCACATATCTGATTGCACGCGAGGCCAAATGCTATGTGGACGTGGCGTTGTCCGGTGTGGGCGGGGATGAACTGTTTGGCGGTTATCCGCGTTATCTGGGCATGGCCTGGCATGACCGGCTGCGGCATATGCCGGGGCGTGGTTTGTTGTTGGCGGCATTGCAGCGGCTGGGCGAAGGGAATAGCAGCCGGAATATGCGCGGCCGCTTGCGGCGTTTTGTACAGGAACTGGATAGTCCGGCGGCAGAGGCATACCTCAACTGGACTGCGGCAAGCCATGCCAACTGGTTGGAAATGTTCACCATGCCAAACGCTGATGAAGCACCGGCAACATGGCAAACATCCGAATCGGTTTATGGCGGGCTGGAGGGGCTCTTGACGCGCTTCGGGCCCGTGAATGGCAGTATGGCCTGGGATATGCTGACCTATCTGCCCGATGATTTGCTGGCGGTGGGAGATCGCATGAGTATGGCGCATGCACTGGAATTACGCAGTCCATTTCTGGATATGCGGCTGGCCAATCTGGCGTTGATGCTGCCGGTTTCCCGGAAGGTTGCGGGGCCTCCATGGCAGGAAGGATTGAAATTGTTACTCAAACAGATTGCCCGGAAGCGCTTGCCAGTTGAAATCGTGGATCGTCCCAAGCAGGGATTCATGGCACCAGTGAAGCATTGGTTGCGTGGGCCGCTGGATAAGAAGATGCAGGATTTGTGCAATCATTCACCATTGGGTGGTCTGGTGAAGCAGACCTATGTGCGGCAGGAATGGGCCAGACATCAGGCTGGCGAAGACCGTTCCGATATATTGTGGGGATTGTTGCTGGTGGACGAGTGGATGCGGCAAAAGGGGTGGTCATTCCGGTGAGAGTATTGCTGGTGGCGGATGTGTCCGCCGAAAAGCTTCTGGGCGGCGCTGAACGCATGTTGATACAGCATGCGCGTGCGCTGGCTGAAACATTTGAATTGACGATGCTGACACGTCAACCCGCGCCGGATGCGCCGTTGGCCATAGAAGTGGTTGTCGGGGTGACGGAATATCGGCTTCCCTTCTCGGGCGATCGCGGCATTGCAGGGCTAAGGCAATTGATGCGGAGTGCAAAAGACTGGTGGCGACGGCATCAGGGTGAGTTTGATGTGGTGGTTGCCGAGCAGCCGTTTGTGATGTGGGCGTTATTGCGGGCAGGATGCGGCCTGCCTCGCCTGCAAGTGTGTTACGCCTTTGCTTTTGAAGAGTATGCCACACGTCATGGCTTAAACTGGAATATCAGGCACAAAATGATTGCTGCGGCGATGCGCAAGCTGGAGGGATCGCTTTATGATCATGCCCATGGGCTGCTGGTGCTGAGCGAATACACGCGCAGGCGTCTGGATGAGTGTTTTCAACCGGGTGCCAACCATATCGAAGTTGTATACGGCGGCGTGGATGCGCCAACGCTGGCAAGCCGGGACGAACGGGATCAAATGCGGCAACAACTCGGATGGCAGGGGCCGGTGGTGATCACGTTGCGTAATCTGGTGCCGCGCACCGGTGTGGATATGCTGGTGCAGGCCGCGGCCATGCTGCGCCATACGATGCCGGATTTAAGGTGGTGTGTGATGGGTGCGGGAGTGCTCCTGGAGCCACTGAAATGGCTGGCGGAACAACTGAATGTGGCGGACTGTATCGAATTTACCGGTTATTTGCCTGAAGACGAGGTGGCATTACGTATGCAGGCGGCGGATGCATTTATGTTGCCGACACGATCACTGGAGGGTTTCGGGCTTGTTACAGTTGAGGCTAACGCCAAGGGGCTTCCGGTAGTGGCAACACCCGCAGGCGCGAATCCTGAGGTGGCAGGTTCAATCCCGGATAATATTCTGGCTGATGCAATCACGCCTGAAGCGCTGGCAGAAGCCACACGTTTGTTGTTCGAGCGGCACGCGGATCATATGGAGCGAGCAGATCGGCTGCACGCGCATATCAATGAACACTTTAATTGGAAACGGCATGATCAATCTTTAATTCGTGCGGTTAAGTCGCTGGTCTAGTGCTCCGTTCGCAACATATTTTTCGCTTCAGAGAGCCTCTCATAAGGCATGGCAAGGCGCATTCGGCGGGTAATGGTTGTTCCATTGACAAGGAGTGCAACGCAGCCATGCCTTATGAGAGGCTCTCCCTACGGGCATATCTGGACGGGTCTTCGCCGTCGTTGCACTCGCTTGAATTGGCACGGCCAGTCCTGCGCTCGCGTGCCTTGGCGAAGCTCCCGGCCAGATATGCTGAAACACAAGATATGTTGCGGACGGAGCACTAATGCGGATCCTGCATCTGATTACGCGTATGGATGGCGGTGGTTCGGCGGTCAATACGTTGATTTCGGCTACCGCGCAGCAGCAGGCCGGGCACCGGACCTGTCTGGCCTTTGGGTCTTCCGACGAATCGGAGATGTCGGAAACAGAAAGAGAACAACTCGCCGGACGCATGCAGGTGTTTCGTGAAGCAGGTGGGGAAACGGTTGTTCTTTCATCACTGGTCCGCCAACCCGGGCGGGCCGATTTCGCTGCATATCGGCAGATGCGCCAATTGCTTGTCCGTGGTTTTGATGTGGTGCATACACATACCTCCAAGGCTGGAGCATTGGGACGCCTTGCGGCATGGGGATGCGCCGGGGCGGTGGTGCATACGCCGCACGGGCATATTTTTCACGGATACTTTGGAAGGTTGAAAACACGGTTGTTTATCGGGATCGAACGATTTCTGGCGGCCAGATCCCACGCTCTGATTGCGCTTACGCAAGCGGAGCGCGATGACCATCTGGCGTTGGGTGTCGGGCGGGTAGAACAGTGGCGGGTCATCCCCAGCGGCGTAGATGTGACAGGGATACAAAGGCGCGTAATGGCATGGCGGGAGGATTATCCTGATGCGCGGCAGTGGGACGCCATTAGCGTGGGCAGATTGGCGCCGATTAAAGGTATGGAACGGCTCATTCGGGCATGGGCGCGTGTCTGTGAGATAAAATCCGATGCGCGACTGGCCGTCGTCGGCGATGGCGAAGAAAGGGAAAAGCTGGAAAAGATGTGCGGCGAATCAGGTATTGCGAACAATGTCTACTTTGCGGGCTGGAGTGATCCCGTTCCCTATTTTGCGGCGAGCCGCTGTTTTGCATTGCTATCGCATAACGAAGGAATGGGGCGTGCGGTGGTTGAAGCCATGGCCGCGGGGTTGCCCTGTGTGGTGTCCGGTGTGTGTGGCTTGAAGGAACTGGTGACAAGTGATTGTGGTGCGGTAATGGATGCAGAGAATCCGAAAGCTGTGGCGGCCGCCTTATTATATGACTGGCCCGATGACATGCACACAGCTTGTGTGGAACGTGCTGATGCATACTCAGTAGACGTCATGGTACAGGCGCTGCAAGACTTATACGATGGATTACTGAACGGTGCGTAACTTTGTTCTGGCCAGTATGTTGCTGCTTCTGCCATGTCAGGCATGGGCGATGCCGGTGCGTGTGCTGATGGATGTGCGCAGTACGCATTCGGATGGTGCGCACGATATGGATACGCTTGTATCGATGGCGGAGAAACGCGGTATTGATGTGCTGATATTTGGCGAACATGATCGTTCCAGTATCCGTTTTGGCATAGCTCCGATGTCGCGGGTTCTGGGTTATTCCATGGAGCATCCATCCTTGTTCACCACGGGTTTGGCATCGTTTTTTACCGATCTTGCGCGTGTGCGCGGAGCATATCCCGGCATGACATTCATGGCGGCGACGGAATCCACGCCCGGCTATTCCTGGACCGGGATTCCATTTCGCGATCTTACGCTGCACAACGCCGAGCGCCATATCATTGCGTTGGGGATTGAACGTCCCGAGCAGGTTGAAGCGCTACCCAGTTATACGCTCGGTCATATTCACGGCCCGTTTAAGGTTTCAATGGCCTTTTGGTGGATACTGGTTGGCGGCGTGTTAATCATGCTGCTCAGGCGGCGCAAGCGGGCGGTGGCGTTGCTTCTTTTTGCCGCATTCGTAGCCTTTTTATCGACATGGCTGTTGAAACCCAAGGTGGATGCTGATGCGGATTTCATCAAGGCGGCGCAGCAGCAGGGGCTGTTTGTTATTTGGGCGCATCCGGGTACGTTATCCGGCGTACGTTCCGGTCCCATGGGTGTGAAGCTGGATACGCCACCATACAGTCAGCGTGTGTTTCATGACCCCACGGCGGACGGGTTCGCTGCAGTTTATGGCGACACGGATACGAATACCGAGCCGGGAGGCTTGTGGGACCAGTATATGATGAATTACATGCTGGGATTGCATCATGCGCCGATCTGGGGCGTGGCGGCGGGGGATTTTCACAAACAGGGCGAGGCCGGTGAATATCTGGGTAATTTTCCCATGGATGTGTGGGCGAACAAGCGGACTCCGGCGGCCATTCTTGTGGCGATGCGTAAGGGACATATGACGGCGTGGGGTATGCCAAAAGGCCGGAACCTGCGAGTGAAATCATTATTCCTTGAAGATGCAACGGGACATCGTTTGCTACCGGGAGATGAGATAACGACATCCGGTCAGGTTGTCCTGCATTGTTCGCTGGAGGAACGTCCGGTTTCCGCCGAACTGGTGAATAATCAGTTTCTGCATGCCCAGGTTATTGTGGATGGCCATGTTCTAATCCAGCCACTGTTAGGAGTTGACCAACCGCTGCTGGAGACTTTACAACTATCTCCGGGCGCACATGTCATCCGATTGCGTATTCCGGTGCAACACGGTATCCGCATGGAGGCCAATCCGTTTTTGCTGCGGGTGCCGGGATGAGGAAGTTGATTGCAATTCACCAACCCAACTTCCTGCCATGGCCGGGTTTCTTTCATAAGTGGATGTTGGCCGATGCCATGGTGTTGCTGGATACGGTGCAATATGAAAAAAATGAGTGGCAGAATCGCAACCGTATCAAGACAGCGTCCGGCGCGCAGTGGATAACGGTGCCGGTGAACTACCGTTATCCTCAGAAAATCAATGAAGTGACGATTGCTGACCGGCGTTGGGTGCGCAAGGTTTGTCGCAGCATTGAACAGTCCTATGCAAAGGCGCCCTGCTTTGAAGCATACTGGCCATCAGTGCGGGAAGTATTAAACCGCCCCTGCGTGCAGTTGAAGGATTTGAATATGGCGCTTATCCGCTTGATCGGGGATGCCGTGGGATGCACTTCCCCTTTGTGGCTGGCATCTGACCTTGAGGCGGATCATGCAGACCCAACGGAACGTCTGCTCAAGCTTTGCATGGCGCTGGATGCCGACGCATACCTGTCCGGGCAGGAAGGGCGAACGTATTTACAGTGGGAGAGGTTTGCCCAATCGGGGCTGGCATTGTACTTTCAGCAAATTGAGGCACCGGAATATTCGCAACTGCATGGTGATTTTGTGCCATATTTGTCCGTGCTGGATATGTTGTTCAATACCGGGGCTGATGCTGCGGAGATTATTCGTGGAATGGGAGGAATGGTGCGATGAACAGAATTCTGGCGCTGGCGCCGCATCCGGATGATATAGAAATCGGTTGTGGTGGAACACTGGCGGTTTATGCCGGGCAAGGCGCTGAAATACACCTGTTTGTGGCCACGGATGGCGGTAAGGGTGGCGATGGAGCGGCGCGCAAGTCCGAACAGGAGAAAGCCGCGAAAATCCTCGGTATCAAAGCGGTGCATTGGGGTGGTTTTGAAGATACGAAATTACCGGCGGAAGATACGCTGATTCACGCCATTGAGGACAAGGTACAGGAAATCAAGCCGTTGATTGTGCTGGTCAATCATCATGAAGATACGCACCAGGATCATCGGACGCTGGCGCGGGCAGCACACTCGGCAACCCGCTATGTACCCAGCGTGCTGGCGTATGAAACGCCGACCAGCAGCAATTTTTCACCTACGGTTTTTATGGATATTCATGACACATTATCCGACAAGCTCAAAGCGCTGGATGCGCATGCCTCTCAGGTCGATAGGACGAATATCCAGGGTCTGAATATTGTCGAAATCGCACTTGCGACAGCGCATTTTCGCGGCGTGCAAGGTAAAATTTCCTGTGCGGAGGCTTTTATGCCCATCCGTATCCAGCTATAGCACTCATACATCCATGATTCCTCATTCGAGGCCTGTGTTTGGAGCCGCATTTGCCGATGCGGCGCAACAGGTCGTGAAAAGTGGCCAGCTTGCCACCGGAGCAGTATGCGCAACGCTGGAGGCCGAGGTTGTCAGGCTAATTGGCGGCAGGCACGCCGTCACGGTGGATTCCGGGACCAGCGCCCTGATGCTGGCACTATATGCATTAAAGGCAAAACGCAAAGTCAGGCGTGTTGGTATTCCCGCCTATGCTTGCCGGGCTGTTTTGCATGCGGTTCGGGCGGTGGATGCCGAACCGGTATGTATGGATTGTAATGATGACTTGCGGCTGGATGCCGCAAAGGCAAGGGATATGGCCGAGTCACTGGATGCGGTCATTTTGGTGCATCCGTTCGGTATGATTGAGCCGATGGTGAAGGAATTGTGGCCCTGCCCGGTTATTGAAGATATTGCCCAGTCAGCCGGTGGCCGTATGGATGGGCAAACGGGTGAAGATGGCCGCATGCCGGGTAACTTTGGGGATGTTTCCATCGCATCCTTTTATGCCACCAAGCCTTGGGGTGGCGCCTATGGCGGCATGGTTATGAGTTCCGATGCGGACATGTGTGAACGGGTGCGTCACATGCGTTGCGCGGACACAGCGGACATAACGCTGCCGTATGCCGGAAACCATCAGCTTTCCGATATCCACGCCGCGCTGGCCCGCGTACGTATATCGCAGTCAAATCAGGAGCGCGAATGCCGTATGCGGCAGGCAGCGGCCTATGATAAATGGTTTACGGGGATGAAGCCTGTCCCGGTCATGCGCGAAGCATCGTGCAATCATTACCGTTACATCGTGCGTGTGGACGATGCATCAGGCGTGATCGAGGCCCTGCACAGTCACGGCGTGGGTGCGGCTCGTCCGGTGGAGGAGCCACTTTCCAGGTTGATTGGGCAGCGTTGCCAGAGTGCGGAAGCCGCATGGCAACAATGCGTTTCTCTGCCCTTGCTTGCCGATATGGGCGAGGACGAGCTGGATTGTATGAAAAAGGCGATTATCGCATGTATGTAATATTCGACCATGTGGTGAGCCGTGTGCTGGGGCTGACAGGCGGCTTCCTGCTTTCTCTCCCCTGGTTTAACCTTGGGCCGCTTGGTCAGGGTATCAAGATTGCGCTGGCGTCACTGCTGTT
>BTQQ01000033.1:0-13686 GCA_036985955.1 Zetaproteobacteria bacterium
CCTTAGACTCCAGCAGCGCCACCGCCATCGCCGCAATTCCCTCCTTTCTTCCGGTAAATCCCAGATGTTCCGTCGTGCTTGCCTTGATGTTGATGCAGGAAGCATCCACACCGATGATACCGGCCAGATTCCTTTTCATATCCGGCATATAGGATGCAAGTTTCGGTTCCTGCGCCAGCACCGTCGCATCCAGATTTGTAACTTTCAGCCCGTTCTTACCTACATGCCGCATCACTTCGGCCAATAGGTCCAGGCTGTTCGCATCCTTGTAACTATTATCGGTGTCGGGGAAAAAATGGCCGATATCGCCCAATCCGGCCGCGCCCAGAAGAGCGTCGCAAACAGTATGGGTCAAGACATCAGCATCGGAATGTCCCGCCAATCCCCTGGGATACGGGATATGCACACCGCCCAGAATCAGTTTTCGCCCTTCGGAGAATGCATGCACGTCAAATCCCTGGCCAATCCGTAAACTCATTTCTTTTCCTCCATATAATGCTGCAACCACATCATATCTTCCTGCGTCGTGATTTTCCGGTTGTTAACGTCGCCCGGACTAACAAAAACGGGAAACCCCGCAGCCTCCAGCATGGAAGCATCATCCGTATGCAGGTGCATGCGGTCCTTTTCGGATTCAATGGCCGCAACAAACCATTCCCGGCGCGCCACCTGTGGCGTCTGCACCGCACGCAGGACACGACGATCCAGGGTTTGCAGCACCCGTCCCTCTTGGTCCACACATTTAATGGTGTCATGTACCGGAACACCCGGTACAGCTGCACCATGTTGCCCGGCCGCATCCAGAACGCTGGCCAGCAACCCAGATGAAGGAACAGGCCGCGCCGCATCCTGCACCGCCACCCACTCCACATCGCTGGAAAGTGCGGCAATCCCGTTGGCCATGGAAATGGCGCGTTCTGCTCCCCCTGTTACGGGAGGTAGTATATCAAAGGGAAACGATTGCTTCTCAAGGCATGTGGCAAACCGTTCGTCACCTGTCGTCAACACAGGTTGTACGGCGGAAATCCGAGGTTCTTCCGCCAGACTGTTTAGCGCAATCAGCACCAAAGGGATATGGTTCACGCGCTGGTATTGCTTGGGGATTTCGCCGCCAAAACGCCGCCCGCTGCCAGCAGCCAGAAAAAGTACCGTAACCTGCATAACCCCGATTGTGTCGTATCTCCACGCCGGGTCAAATCATCTGCGCATTGCAGGTGTGGCGGCATTCATGGATAATCCGGGTTTACACACCGTGACAATGATATGACATCTATTTACTTATTCCCCATTTCGGGAGGTATCACCGCGATCTGCGCATGGCTGGTATGGTCAGGCGTGTGGGGCAAGCCTCGGCTAAGCGCAAAAGCGCTTGCTCTGGTTCTTTCGGCATCCATGCTTATCAGTCTCTACGCACTGATCCGGCTGGAACCCATCACCAATTGGGGGCTGGATTTCCGCCTTGCGGCTTCCGTAGCAGTTTGTACGCTGATTGTGCAATATATTTACGTGCTGGGCCTTCTCCGTCATGGCATCCATGGTCTGGGGCTGTTCCTGCTTCCGGCAACCGCCATTCCACTGCTACTCATACCGTTACTGTCCAATACCCCCATTTTACGCATTCAGGCAAGCTCAATGATGGAAACAAGCCATCTTCTGTTCTCACTGCTGGCTTACGCCGTGCTCACACTTGCCACGTTACATGCAATCATGCACCTGCTACTGGACCGTGCACTCAAACGTAAACAAATCGGACCCATCGTGCAGGCGCTTCCTTCCTTGCTGGAAGTAGAAAACCATATGTATGGCCAGGTCAGATCAGCCACATGGCTTCTGGCACTGGGTATTCTGACCGGATTGATCTGGCAATGGGAATGGGTAGGACATTTTGCTTTGCTTTCGCATAAGGTCATTTTATCCATATTTTCATGGGCCGTACTGGTCTCGCTGCTTACCATGCGCAATCGGGCCGGATGGCAGGGTAAACGTGCCAGTTGGATGGTAGTTGCCGCCTATTTACTGTTACTTCTGGCCTATTTTGGTGTTCGTATTGTTCAGGCCTGGTTACATGCTCCTCTGGGCTCCTGACACCAGTCAATCAGAATAAAATCGGATGAATACATTTGCTTTATCCTGGCCAGGCATCATTGGTATTCTATTCCTTTTGCTGCTGGCATCCGCTTTTTTTTCCGGCTCGGAAACCGCGCTGACTCGTGCCCGCCGCTTCCGTCTCCGTCTGCTAGGCGACCAGGGAAACAGTGGCGCACGCAAGGCGGAGCATCTTCTCAATCAACCCGAACGCATGCTTGCTGCAATCCTTCTGGGCAACAACTTCGTTAACATTGCCGCTTCCAGTATCACTGCCGCCGCCTTCGTGGCCGCTTTCGGGCAGGCAGGGATCGTCTACGCCACCATTGCCATGACCATCGTCGTCGTATTGCTGGCGGAGATACTGCCCAAGACGATTGCAGTCGCCCATGCTGAAAGCATTGCCTGCCATGTAGCCGGCTCACTGCAATGGATTATGCGTATACTGACGCCACTAACCGTTATTCTGATGGGTATTATCAGTTTGATGCAGCGCATCCTGAACATCCCCAAGGGGACGGATACAGAATTAACACATCAGGAACTGGCGAAGATTATTGATGTAAGCGCGGAATCGGGCGTACTTGATGCGGCTCGCGAGCAAATGCTGCTGAACAGCCTGCATCTACACGAAGTTCCGGTCAAAGCCCTGATGACGCCACGAAAGGACATGGATGTACTGGACGCTTCATGCAATGTAGCCCAGTGCCTGCAAGAAGCGATACATAAGCCGCACTCACGTTACCCCGTTTTCCATGAGAAGACAGACCAACTGATTGGCATTGTGCATCTGCGCGATCTGGTGAAACATCAACACAGCAATTCATCACTCCAGGATGCGGTTATCTGGCGCGACCTGCCATTTGTGCCCGCTAACAAAAACGCACTGCAACAACTGTTTGATTTTCAGAGCCATCATCAGCATATGGCAATTGTCGTTGATGAATACGGCGATATTGATGGTCTGATTACCATGGAAGATATTCTTGAAGAAATTGTTGGCGAAATTGAAGATGAGTCCGACACGCCAACCCTGCCCGAAATGTGGCCGCAACCGGATGGTTCGCTGGTCGCTGCCGGCACTGTAAACCTTCACGATATTAACCAGGCATTGGAAATTCAGCTACCGGAAGAAGGTTCCACAACCATAGGCGGTCTGATTGTGGAACAACTGGGAGCTCAGCCAGAGGCAACCATGTGCCTGCAAATAGGTGATGTACGGCTGGAGATTCTAACACTGAACGGCAACTGGATCAGCCGTGTGCACATCGAGAAACAAAACGGGGACGCCCCCGAATAAAGAATACCGGATGTGTTTACGTCATCATCGATTGATAACGGCGGTATAATAGCCTCAAGTCTGTCCAAACCCGTGATTTTTGAGATGGAGAACGCAACAGATAGGCCGGGTGATAAGTGACCCATACCGGAACGCCACGGTGTTCATGCCATTTTCCCCGCAACGACGCCAGGGGCTCATCTGTCTGCAACACACGCTGAGCGGCAACTCTGCCCAGCAGACACACGATTTTCGGTGCAATGGTATCCCACTGGGGGTCAAACCACTGCGAACATGCTTGCACTTCTTCGGGCTGTGGGTTGCGATTTCCGGGCGGACGGCATTTCACCACATTCATGATATATACGGACTGACGATCGAGTTCCAGCGCGGCCAGCATCCTGTCCAGTAGTTTTCCCGCACGACCAACAAAGGGTTCGCCTTTCATATCCTCATCGTGACCGGGAGCTTCGCCAATAAAAAGAATATCGGCGCGGGGATTGCCTGTGCCAAACACCACCTGGGTTCGTCCCCGGGATAAAGCACAGGCCGTGCAATGCCCTGCCTGTTTGGCCAAATCTTCCAGGTTCACCGTATCAGGTATCGCCGCGGGGGCAGATTCCAGATGGTGGGGTAATATTTTCCCAGCATCCGGCAATGGCGTTACCACGCCAATCTGACGCAAATAATAATCAGTCAATAATGCCGGATCAGACATTGGCCGGCACAACCTTACGCCGTCAATCCGTCCACGGCGGCGTGAGAACCAAGATACACCGGCACACGCTGATGCAGTGCTTCGGGTTGCACATCAAGCACGGGTTGCTCGCCGGTATGCGCCTTGCCACCCGCCTGCTCCATCAGGAAACCCATCGGAATAGCCTCATACAGGAGTCTGAGTTTACCCGTCGTATTCTTTGCATCCGCCGGATACAGGAACACGCCACCCTTGAGCAACGTACGATGCATGTCCGCCACCATGGCACCAACATAACGCATGCCCAGCTTCTCGGTATGGCGCACGGATACCAGCTTATCGGCCACGCCATGCAGCCACTGCGCCGAATTGGCCTCATTGACGGAATAATATCCGCCGGATTGAGGAATCTTCATGTCGGAATGGCTGAGTTCAAAGCGGGCATTGTTTGCATTGTAGGTATAACCATTAACGCCAGCGCCAACGGAACACACCAGCATCGTTGCGGGACCATACAAGACGTATCCTGCGGCAATAACATTCCTGCCAGCCTGTAACGTATCGTTGACATCAGGGCGCTGATCACTGGCGGAGTTTCGTTTGACAACCGAAAAGATTGTCCCCACAGGGCCATCCACATCAAGATTGGAGGAACCGTCCAGGGGATCTACCAGCACCAGATAAGGGGCGGAAGCGTATTCATCAATCACCAGTAGCTCTTCCTGCTCCTCAGAACCAACAGCGCACACATGGCCAGTAGATCGCATTTGGTCGAGAAAGATTTCATCCGATAATACATCCAGCTTTTGCTGCTGTTCACCCTGAACATTTTCGCCACCTGCCAATCCCAGCGCGCCACGGAATACAGCACCTCGCAGCAAAGCTGCGATTTCAATGGCAGCCCTGCCAACGCCCTGTATGACGGGCATCATGGACGAACCATTGGCCCCTTCCTCGGCAATCCTGTTCAATGTATCGCTCATCTATGTCCCCCCCTGTTGTCAATCCGATAGAGAGAGCGTAACAAATCATCATTAAACATTCAAAGAATGTCGGTTGGATGGAAAATATTATCTCATAATCTAACTTGGCTTATTCATGAATCGCCGTGATGATCACGCAGGGCCTTTGCCCGCAACGGATTCTTGCGAGGAAGGGCGTAGCGATGCTTACGAACGCCTGAGCAACAATTCGTTGCGGGCGAAGGAACAAGTGAGGGCGCGGCAGTATTTATGAATAATCCAAGTTAAAAAAGGAGGGTGCGTAAGGCACCCTCCCGAGGATGGCGGAGCGGACGGGATTTGAACCCGCGACCTCCGGCGTGACAGGCCGGCATTCTAACCAGCTGAACTACCGCTCCAAAAGTTATCGATATAAGCAAGCGAACTGGTGGGCGAAACAGGGATCGAACCTGTGACCTACGGCGTGTAAAGCCGTTGCTCTCCCAGCTGAGCTATTCGCCCGCTGTCCGATGTGGCTGTGCCGATGAAATTAGGGCCGGAAACCCGGCCCCAACAACAATGGCGGGTGAATGAACATCCACCCAAATTGGAATTACTTAACGGTGTCCTTCAGGACTTAACGGCGTCTTTCAGGGCCTTACCGGCCTTGAATTTCGGCGCCCGAGACGGCCCCACATGGATCGTCTCACCGGTACGTGGATTGCGTGCCGTACGAGCTGCACGATCAGCTACGGAAAATGTTCCGAAACCGACCAGACTTACCGCATCGCCACTCTTTAATGCATCGGTAATACCACCCAGTACAGCTTCCACGGCATCTGCCGCTGAACTCTTACTCAAATCTGCGGCATTCGCCACACTTGCTATCAAATCTGCTTTATTCAATGTTTCCTCCCGGAGCATTTTTGGGTATGGGAACTATAAGTCTCTTACCCCATGCCCTGTCAATATATTTTTTCGTTTTTTACTTAATGTGTCCTGGACACACGCTTATCCATGTAAATGCCTTCGATAATCTGAGGAACATAGCCCCCTGCCGTGCACAAGCCATCCGGAAGATGCACCAGAGCATGCTCCAATACTTCATCCATATGCACAACCGTACAGATATCAAGACCCTTTACAACATTCTCGGGAATTTCCCGAAGATCCTTTTCATTCTCATCCGGAATAATGACTTCCGTCAACCCGCCACGATGCGCCGCCAACAGTTTCTCTTTAAGACCACCAATTGGAAGCGCTTTACCCCTGAGTGTGATTTCGCCGGTCATACATACCTTTCGTTTGACCGGAATCCCGGTCAATGCACTCACCAACGAAGTGGCCATAGCTAACCCTGCAGAGGGTCCATCCTTGGGTATGGCGCCCTCCGGCACATGCACATGAATATCCACCTTCTGGTGAAAATCCGGCTTCAGCCCCAGTTGCACAGCGCGTGAACGCACATAAGTCAATGCAGCCTGAACAGATTCCTGCATCACATCGCCCAATTGCCCGGTGACCGTCAGTTTTCCCTTGCCCGGCATCAATGCCGTCTCAATCTGCAACAATTCACCACCAACCTCGGTCCATGCAAGTCCTGTCACAACGCCAATCTGATCTTCGTCCTCCGCCATGCCGAAACGGTATTGCCGTACGCCGAGGTAATGTTCAAGATCCTTGGCCTTTACTTCAATACATCTGCCGGAACTCTTCTTTGACTGAACCAGTTCACGCGCAGCTTTACGGCACAATTTTGCCAGCGTACGCTCGATATTTCGCACACCGGCCTCGCGCGTGTAATAACGGATAATGTCACGTAAAGCGTCCTCATCCACCGTCAGTTGATGTTTTTTCAACCCATGGTCCTTCAGCTTCCTTGGTAACAGATAGCTCTGGGCAATATGAATCTTTTCATCCTCGGTGTAACCGGGAATGCGGATAATCTCCATACGGTCCAGCAATGCCGATGGAATATTCAGGCTATTCGCCGTAGTAATAAACATCACCTCGGACAGATCGTAATCCAGTTCCAGATAGTGATCATTGAAGGTGTGATTCTGCTCCGGGTCCAGAACTTCCAACAGTGCTGACGAAGGATCGCCACGAAAATCCGCTCCCAGCTTGTCAATCTCATCCAGTAGAATAAGAGGGTTCTTCGTTCCCGCCCGTTTCATGGACTGAATAATTTTCCCGGGGAGTGAACCGATGTAGGTGCGCCGGTGGCCGCGAATTTCAGCCTCGTCACGCACGCCGCCAAGACTCATACGCACAAATTTGCGGCGCGTAGCCCGGGCAATGGATTTCCCAAGAGAAGTCTTGCCAACCCCCGGTGGGCCGACAAAACACAGGATTGGCCCTTTCATTTTACGCACCAGTTGCAGAACAGCGAGGTGTTCGAGAATCCGCTCCTTGACCTTCTTTAAGCCATAATGATCTTCATCCAGCACTCGCTCGGCGACATTCAAATCGCGGCGAACCCGGGTGCGTTTGCTCCATGGAATATCCACCAGCCAGTCCAGGTAATTACGTACAACAGTCGCCTCAGCACTCATTGGCGGCATCATCTTGAGCTTTTTCAACTCGGATGCGGCTTTGATCCCGGCTTCCTTGCTTAAACCTACCGACTTGATTTTTGCTTCCAGTTCCTCAATGTCGGTCTGATCATCCTCGTCACCCAGTTCCTTCTGGATGGCTTTCATCTGCTCGGTAAGATAATACTCGCGCTGGGATTTCTCCATCTGTCGCTTTACCCGGCCACGAATGCGCTTTTCCACCTGGAGCATTTCCATCTCGTCTTCCATGAAAGCATACAGGCGTTCCAGCCTTGCCGTTACGGCCGGCATTTCCAGCAGGGCTTGTTTGTCCTCCAGTTTCAGACTCAGATGCGCGGCAATGGTATCAGCCAGTTTGCCGGCATCATCCAGTCCCGCAAGCGACATCATGACCTCGGGTGGCATTTTCCGATTCAGCTTCACATAGTTTTCAAACTGTTGCAGCAGGCTCTTGACCACGGCTTCCTGCTCGCGCTCGTCGTCCTCGGCCTCTTCAAGAACACGGTAAGTGGCGCGCAGGCAATCTTCATTGATGTCCAGCCGGACAACCTCTGCGCGGGGGCCGCCTTCAACCAGCACCTTGATGGTGCCATCAGGCAGTTTGAGCAATTGAAGGATATTGCCTACCACCCCAATGCGGTACATCCCAGCCTCGTCGGGGTCATCTTCCGTAGCATCCTTCTGTGCCAGTAAAAGAATCTGTTTGCCGCTGCGCATGACTTCTTCAAGCGCGTTCACGGACTTTTCACGGCCAACAAACAAAGGCACAATCATGTGCGGAAACACCACAATATCGCGCAGAGGGAGAACAGGGAGAAAACCTTCTCCCGCCGTTTCCATTCCACTTTCCTTGCTCCATTCCGCCATCAGCAGCATCTCCTTGCGTTACCCGCATCCATTCATCCGCCAATACGGCAGTCTGTGTATAATATTTATATAGTCTTGTCTTGCATCTTTATCTGTCTGTCAGACAGACGGCAAAGTATGAAAGTTATTATTGGGCTGCCTCGGCCAGTTCTTCATCATTTTCAAGCACCAGCATGGGTTTGGTGCGGCCTTCCACAACTTCGGCATTGATGACACATTGCTTCACATCACCCCGGGACGGGATGTCATACATCACATCCAGCATGACCGATTCCATGATAGCGCGCAGACCGCGTGCGCCGGTCTTGCGGGATATAGCCTTGTCCGCAATCGCTTCCAGCGCATCATCCGTAAAGCTTAATTCTGCCCCATCATACTCCAGCAGGGCTTTGTATTGCTTGACCAGCGCATTCTTGGGTGTGGTCAGAATTTCCAGCAATGCGTCCTTGTCCAACTGGTGCAATGTCGCCACGACCGGCAAACGACCCACCAGTTCAGGGATTAAGCCATACTGGATCAGGTCTTCCGGCTCGACTTTACTGAGCACCACGCCGATATCCTTCTCGGCATCCGCCGCTACCCTGGCGCCAAAACCAATGGAGCGTTTTTCGCTACGCGCTTCAATAAGTTTTTCCAGACCGGAAAAGGCACCGCCCAGAACGAACAGTATATTCGTGGTATCCACTTGCAGGAACTCTTGCTGGGGATGTTTTCGGCCTCCCTGCGGCGGTACGGCTGCAACCGTGCCTTCGATTAACTTAAGCAGTGCTTGCTGCACGCCCTCACCGGACACATCGCGGGTGATGGAAGGTGAATCCGATTTACGCGAAAGCTTGTCCACCTCATCAATATAAACAATGCCACGCTGTGCCTTTTCAACATCGTAATCGGCAGCCTGCAACAACTTGAGAATGATGTTTTCCACATCCTCACCAACATAACCCGCTTCCGTCAGTGTTGTAGCATCGGCCATGGTAAATGGTACTTCAAACAGGCGCGCCAGCGTCTGTGCCAGAAGCGTCTTGCCGCAGCCTGTCGGCCCCAGCAGCAGCACATTACTCTTGGCGATCTCGATATCTGATTTTTTGTTGTGTTCAATACGTTTATAGTGATTATATACAGCTACGGAGAGCATCCGCTTGGACTGTTCCTGACCAATGACGTAATCATCAAGAAAGGCCTTGATATCGGCGGGGCGTAATGTGCCATCATCATCCTTACCGGTTTCCGTAT
This sequence comes from Zetaproteobacteria bacterium, assembly GCA_036985955.1. Taxonomy (GTDB): domain Bacteria; phylum Pseudomonadota; class Zetaproteobacteria; order Mariprofundales; family Mariprofundaceae; genus JAUZQZ01. The sequence continues at coordinate 9,658 of BTQQ01000033.1, forward strand.
CACCGGAAATTTCTTCCTGAATGATTTCATTGCACAACTCAATGCATTCGTCACAGATAAAGACGGTCGGGCCGGCAATCAGCTTTTTAACATCATGCTGACTCTTGCCACAAAACGAGCAATACAGGGTGGAATCGCCGCCTTTACTCTCCGCCATCCTTACCTCCGGTATGACCGTCCGCTTTGGTATCCTCCGTTTCCGGCCGGTGAAGTAGAACCTTATCAATCAAACCGTAATCGCATGCATCCTCGGCAGTCAAGAAAAAATCACGTTCCACATCCTCCGCGACTTTTTCGACAGGTTGCCCCGTATGCGCTGCCAACATCTCATTGAGTCGATCCTTGAGCTTGATAATTTCACGTGCATGAATCTCAATATCCGTGGCCTGCCCCTGAAAACCACCCAGTGGCTGGTGGATCATGATACGCGCATTGGGTAGCGAGAATCGCTTGCCGGGAGCGCCCGATGCCAGCAGATGCGCACCCATACTGGCTGCCTGCCCCATGCACAATGTGGAAACATCGCAGCGGATATACTGCATGCTGTCATAGATGGCCAAACCTGCTGTTACCAACCCACCGGGGGAATTGATATAAAGAAAAATATCCTTATCCGGTGCCTCGGATTCAAGAAACAGCAACTGTGCTGTGACTAAATCCGCCGTATGATCCTCAATCGGCCCGGCCAGAAAAATAATCCGCTCCTTCAGCAGACGCGAATAAATATCGTAGGAACGTTCTCCCCTCGGGGTTTGTTCTACGACAACAGGCACGAGATTCATGCAGCCTCCCTGGCATCACCGGTTTCAAGCATGAGCGGCATCCCGCTTTTGCTGCCATTCTTCCAAACTCATACGAACCGATTTGGTCTTGGCCTGCTCCATGATGCATGCTACACATTTTTTCTCAAGCAACTTGTCACGCAACCCCGCCATCTGCTCCTTCTCGCTATACATCCATTTTTTAAATGCATCATGCTGATCATCGGGATACTGCTTCGCCTGCTGATCAAGTTCAGCCTCCACATCTTCATCGCTCACGACGATTTCATGGGCTTCACGCACGGCATTGAGCAACAGGGAAGTTGCCAGTGCCCGTTCCGATCTCTTGTGCAGTTCATCCTGATGTTCCGGTGCATCAAAGATATCCGAATTTGCCTCCATACCCTGCTCACGCATGGATTTAAGCATGCGCTCGCGCGTCTGTTGCATGTCCTGCTTAATCATCATCTCCGGCACACCAACATCATTGGCTGCAAGAAGCGAATTAAGGGCTGATTCACGGTTTGATTCAAATTGCGCCTGTTCAGCCTCCGATGTCAGACGAAAACGCACATCTTCACGCAAGGCTCCGGCATTATCAAAGTTCAGCATGCCGGCCAATTCTTCTTCATCGGATGCGTTCACAGCTGTCCCCACGGACTTGATCTGAACTTCAAAACTCGCTGCCTTACCGGCCAGAGGTTTATGCTGATAGTCAGCCGGGAAAGTTACATCCAGCGAACGTTTCTCACCTGCCTTTGCACCCTCAAGTTGCGCTTCAAAATCCGGAATAAACTGCCCGCCTCCCAACACCAGCTTCACATCCTCGCCGCGACCACCCTCAAATGCCTCGCCGTCCACAAATCCGGCAAAATCAATCGTCAGTTCATCACCTGTTTCCGCTTTGCGGTCACTTTCGGCTTCAAAACGCACCTGGCTTCCCATCAACCGCTCCACCACGGACTGGACATCGGCATCCGTAACTTCCACTGTGGTTTCGGTCACGGACAATTTGGATAATTTATTCAGTTTCACTTCAGGCCATGTCACCACCTTGAGTGTGAACTGAAAACCCGTAGCCGGTTGTACGGCGGGTAGCTCCAGTTCAGGCTGAATGGCGGGCGTGAGCCCGCTCTTTTCAATCGCTTCAGCATAATAATTCTGTACCAGTTCGGATACCGTATCTTCATGCGCCTTGGCACCAAATTGCTTTTCCACCACGCCTTTCGGTGTTTTACCGGGCCGGAAACCCGGCATTTTGATGTTTGCCTGTAGTTTACCAACATGGTTGGCATATACCCGGTCATATTCCGCCTGCGGTACCTGCACATTCACCGCATGTTCGTCCGTTCCAAGTTTCTTTATTTCCGTCTGAATCATTCAAATCCTCCGTGGACTATTTGACATCCAATATACCAAGCAAGCCATCCGCCAACTTTCTCAAACATGGTGCGAGAGGGGGGAGTCGAACCCCCACACCGTGAGGTACAGGAACCTAAATCCTGCGCGTCTACCAGTTCCGCCACCCTCGCGTCACAGCCAATGACAATGAAACGTAACGACTGCGTCCAGGGTTGTCATCGCCTGACTCTATAAAAAAGGGAGCAAGGCGTTGGCCTTACTCCCTGTACATGGTGGGTCGTGACGGGATCGAACCGTCGACCCGCGGATTAAGAGTCCGCTGCTCTGCCAGCTGAGCTAACGACCCGAAGAAGCGGCATAATACGCACGCTATACTCCGTTGCAAGCAACAAAACTGGGGTGGATGATGGGACTCGAACCCACAACCACCGGCACCACAAGCCGGGGCTCTACCATTGAGCTACATCCACCATGGCGCGCCTGGCAGGGCTCGAACCTGCAACCTACGGCTTAGAAGGCCGTTGCTCTATCCTGTTGAGCTACAGGCGCAAGCCTTACCACATGCCAAACCTTTCCGCGAAAATGGTCGGGGCGGGGTGATTCGAACACCCGACCCTCTGCTCCCAAAGCAGATGCGCTACCAGGCTGCGCTACGCCCCGTTACAGCAAAACTCTTCTACAACCATTTTCTTTCGCAGAAGGCGGCGGAACATAGGCGGAGACATGCCATTCGTCAATCCCGGACAGGTTGCAGGACAGACCGCTAGCCAAACGCCCGCGAGTGGATAAGATTGCAGACGGAATTAATTAATAACAGGGTAACTGCTCAGATGCGCTGGATTTTGTTTCATGGCAAAGCGTGAGAAGCGCAAAACCGGAGCATATAATAAATATATGTGAGGATTTTAGCATCACAGCAACGCTGCCATGGAGCAAAAGGCAGGGTAGCTGAGTAGTTACATGACAGGAAGGTGTTAAAGTATGCCAGATATGCGCGGAACAACCATTTGCTGCGTTAGCAAAAACGGACAAACAGCCATCGCCGGTGATGGTCAGGTAACGCTGGGCGATACCGTCATCAAGCACGGGGCGCGCAAGGTGCGTACCATACGCGACGGCGCCATTGTGACTGGATTTGCCGGTTCTACGGCGGATGCCATGAACCTGTTCGAACGTTTCGAGGCCAAACTGGACGAACATGGCGGCAGCCTCACGCGTGCAGCCGTCGCGCTGGCCAAAGACTGGCGAACCGACCGTTATTTGCGGAAACTCGAAGCCATGATGATCGTCGCCGATGCCGAGCGTATGCTGATGATTTCAGGCAATGGTGACGTGCTCGAACCGGATGGCGCCGTAACTGCCATCGGCTCCGGTGGCGCGTATGCCAAAGCAGCAGCCATTGCTTTGTCCCAACACACAAAGATGTCCGCCGAAGAAGTTGTGCGCGAAGCGATGAACATTGCGGCGAATATATGTATCTACACCAACACCGAAATCCGGGTAGAAACGGTCAGTGAGGATCAGTCATGAGCGAGACAATGACGCCAAGAGAAATTGAATCCGAGCTGGACCGTTTTATCATCGGGCAAGCCGATGCCAAGCGTTCCGTCGCCATTGCGCTCAGGAACCGCTGGCGGCGCAAACAGGTTCCCTCCCCCATGCGCGAGGAAATTACGCCGAAAAATATTTTGATGATCGGCCCGACAGGCGTCGGCAAAACCGAGATCGCACGCCGTCTGGCCAAACTCGCCAAGGCTCCGTTTGTCAAAGTCGAAGCGACCAAATACACCGAGGTCGGCTATGTCGGGCGTGATGTGGAATCCATTATCCGCGACCTGGTGGATACGGCCATTAAAATCGTACGTGATGAGCATCTGGTGCGGGTACAGGCGCGGGCCGAAGAAGC
>BTQQ01000034.1:0-13390 GCA_036985955.1 Zetaproteobacteria bacterium
GAATCCGTTGTGGCCATTGCCGATAAATTTTCACTGGTTCAAACCTTGCAGAAAATCAATGCCACGCTGGATGAGAAGATTGAAGAACGAACGCAGCAACTGAAAACGAGCGAGTCCAGATATCGAACGCTGGTCGATGCCAGCAAGGCCGCGATTACAACCTTGGAGGAGGGAATATTATCCGATTGTAATCAGGCTGCGCTTGAGATGTTTGGGATTGATTCGGCAGAGCAGTTTCTGGGGCATTCGCCAGTTGAATTTTCGCCGGAATATCAACCTGATGGAACAAAGTCCGAGGAGGCTGCCAAACGCCATCTTGCTACGGCCCTGAAGGATGGTTCTTGTCAGTTTGAATGGATGCATCAGCGTATCGATGGCGCAATATTCCCCGCTGAGGTGCTTTTGTCCCGCATTGAGATTGACGGAAGGCATGTTGTTCAAGGCATCGTGACGGATATTTCCGAACGTAAACGTATCGAAGATGTGCTGAGAATGTTTTATCATGTTGTGGAACAATCGGCAGACTTTGTGATGATTTTGAACAAGGGTGGTGTGATCGAATATCTTAATCCGGCGGCTTGTAATGGTACGGGTTATACACAGGAGGAAGCCGTAGGGAAGGTTGCCTACTTTGCCCGTCCCGGCGTGCGCACAACCGAACCCTATAAACAACTATGGCAGGGGGTTGAATCTAAAGGAACATGGGAGGGGAAATTAACCGATCGGCGAAAAAACGGAAGCAATTATCCTTCCCTCTGTTCCGTAGCTGCGCTTAAGGATGGGCAGGGTATTGTTACGCATTATGTGTGTATCCAGAAAGATATGACTGAGTATGAGCGTTTGGAGGGACAGTTTCGCGAGGTACAGAAAATGGAGGTTCTGGGCACGCTTGTGGGCGGTATTGCCCATAATTTTAATAATATACTGGCCGGCATTATCGGCAATATCTATCTGGCGAAGGCTTCGACGAAACATTTGCCCGATGCGCAGCGGAATCTGAGAACCATTGAAAAGCTAAGCTTTGGTGCGGCAGATATGATCAAGCAGTTGATGGCATTTGCCCGCAAAAGCATGGTAACGATGAAATCTTCTGGTTTCAGTTGTTTGATCAAAGAATCATGCAAGCTGTATAAAACATCGTTACGGGAGAACATTGATTTTCAATGCTCCCTCTCCAGCGAGGCCCTGCAAATCTATGGCGACGTGACACAGTTACAACAGGTGCTGTTTAATTTACTCAATAATGCACGCGATGCACTGGTCAGCCGGGAGGATCCCGCAATAGATGTTTCTCTGGAACGCTTTACTGCGGACGATACCTTTTTAAAGCAGCATCCTGACCTTAATATCAGGCATTTTGCCCGCCTGAGCGTTAGCGATAATGGGCCGGGCATTCCTGAAGCATGCATACAAAATATTTTTGAGCCATTCTTTACAACCAAGGAAGTGGGTGAAGGCACAGGGCTGGGGCTTGCCATGGTTTATGGTTCTGTCCGGGAGCACGGCGGTGCGATAGATGTGCAGAGTGAAGAAGGGAAGGGAACATGTTTTCATATTTATTTGCCTCTGATTGAATCATCTGAAACTCATTACGAACCGAAGCAAGGTAAACTGGCCGCGAAAGGGGCCGGTCAAACCATTTTATTAGCCGATGATTCGGAGGCGTTGCGCGAAACCGGGAAAGGGTTGCTGGAACATTTTGGTTACCGGGTGTTGCTGGCGGACAATGGCAGAGAAGCCGTAGATATTTTTAACGATAAGCGGGATGACATTGATCTTGTCATTCTGGATATCGTTATGCCACGGATGGGAGGTGTGAGAGCAGCAGATAAAATTCGGGAAGCCAGGCCGGATATCCCCGTAATTTTTTCTACCGGTTACGATCCTGACTCAAGCATGAATGATATGATGCCCACACAGAGGGAAATTATTTTGCATAAGCCTTTCTCCGCCCAGGAATTAAGCCGGGTAGTAAGTGAGAACCTGAAAGAATAGACAGCTTTTCAGACCACCTCTGATTTACCCGGTAACTGCGTCGAACATGCGCATTTACAGAAGCCAACAGCGTGTGTTTTCCTTATTTTCGAACAAATCAGGGTGGTCTGAGCAGCTACATCATTACGTGGAGTTTCTTCGCTGGTAAAAAAAATCACGAAGAATTGTGCTGCATTCTCTGTCCATCACGCCGCTCGAAACCTCTGGCTGGTGATTCAAACGGGTATCGGACAGCAACTGATAAAGTGATTTAACAGCACCGGTTTTGGCATCTCTGGCCCCATAAACGACCCGGCTGATGCGGGCGTGGATGATGGCTCCCGCGCACATGGCACAGGGTTCCAGAGTGACATAAAGGGTACTGCCAATCAGACGATAGTTTTCCACCGCTTCGCAGGCAATGCGGATTGCGCGCATTTCAGCGTGTGCCGTCGAATCATTTAGTGAAATGGGCGCATTATGTGCGGCAAATTCCCGGCCATCCTTTAGCAGCAACACTGCGCCAACAGGAACTTCGCCATTTCTTTCTGCAACTTCAGCCTGTTGCAGGGCAATGTTCATGTAGTATTTATCATTCTTCGGGTTCAATGCTGATTTCTCAATCGGGGATCGAACATGTCTCGCAATCCCTCGCCCAACAAATTGTAACCCAGAACGGTAATCAATATAGCCAGGCCCGGATAAAGCGAAAGCCACCAGGCAATCTGAATATTATCCTTTCCATCGGTAAGGATATTACCCCACGAGGCATCCGGTGGCTGTACGCCGAGCCCGAGAAAGGAGAGACCGGATTCGATCAGTACTGCTCCGGCGACACCGAGCACGGCGGATACGATAATGGGTCCCATAGCGTTGGGCAGGAGATAGTGCGAGATCATTCTGGGCGCTGAAACACCAAGACTTTCCGCGGCCATCACGAATTCGCGGCCACGCAGGGATAACAACTCCGCCCGCACCAGCCGGGTGACGCCCATCCATGAAGTCAGGCCAATCACAATCATGATATTCCAGATAGAAGGCTCCAGAAAGGCGATGACCGCCAGAATCAGAAAAAATGTGGGAAAGCAAAGCACCATGTCCGTAGCACGCATAATCAGCGCGTCCGTACGTCCTCCCGCATAGCCGGCTACGGCCCCCAGCATGACACCGATGGCAATAGCAATACCGACTGCGATAAATCCCACGGACAGGGATACCCTTGCGCCGAACAACATGCGTGAAAATACGTCACGCCCCAGGGTGTCGGTTCCGCACCAGTGGTTCCACGAAGGCGGGAGTAAAATGGAGTGCACATGGATCGAATTGGGGTCGTAGGGTGCAAGCCACGGGGCCAGTAAGGCCAGCATAGCTACGATGGCGACGATGAAACCGCCAACCAGTGCCAGAGGATGCTTCATGTTCCATTCCCATGGCGGATGCGTGGGTCAGCCCATGCATAGGCCAGATCGGCCAGCAGGTTGCCCAACAGCGTTAGTACAGCGCCAATGACGGTAATACCCATCACCAACGGATAATCACGTGCCATAACGGCACCGTAGAACAGCAAACCCATGCCGGGAATGGAAAACAGTTGCTCGACGATCACCGATCCACCAATCAGGCCGGGGACTGAAAGACCCAGCAGTGTAATGATGGGTAGCAGGGCATTTTTCAGGGCATAGCGGTATCGGATACGGGATTCCGGCACGCCCATCGCACGGGAAGTGGTGATATAATCGGCGCGGATCACTTCCAGCATGCCACTGCGCATAAAGCGGCTCATACCGGCCAGACCTCCGATGGCGGACACAAATACGGGCAACAACAGATGTTCAGCCAAATCCCGTTGTTGTTGCCAGAACCCCATATGTCGCCAGTCATAATCGTGGATGCCGGAAATGGGGAGCCATGAAAGTTGCACGCCGAAGGCAATCATCAGTAAAAGACCCAGCCAGAAGGAGGGAATAGCAAAGCCAATAAAAACAAACACGGTCATACCACGATCAAACCACGAATCCCGGTACGCGGCGGAAAGCACGCCAATGGGGATGGCGACAAGGAAAATAAAGGCCATAGCCAGCACGTTGATCCCGATGGTGATGGGCATGCGCTCGGTAATTTTGTCGAGAACAGAACGGTGATCCGCAGCGAATGACTGGCCGAAATCAAGAACTGCCAAACGCTTGAGCCAGCTCCAGTATTGGATATATAGGGGCTTGTCCAAACCATAATAGGCACGCAGACGGTTGATATCCGCCGCGGATATCTTGGGATTGAATTCCTGGCCAATGACCGTCGGCTCACCCGGTGCTACATGCATGATGGCGAAGGAAATAAGGGTGATGCCAAACAGTAGCGGAATCATTCCGGCCAAACGCTTGATGAGATAACGCTTCATGGGGGCGTAGCATAGCAGTTCCATCCGCTTGCTGTCCTTGCTGTAATTCGCTACCGTGCAATATACATTGATATGTTCATGTATATGACATGTTGAGAATCTGATTAGCGCAGGAGGGGGTGCCAATGCGGACAGGTGTAATGGTTTTTGGAGCATTGTTAATGTTTGCCGTCGCTACAATACAGCTTCCCCACAGAGGCGGAGGATTGTTTATATCTTCCGTTGAAGCAGCCGAACAGGGGAATGCTTCGGGCGGCATAGGCCATGTTCGCCTGATACTGCAGAAATTACAGGATGCAATGGCCAGCATGAAGGACCTGGATGAACTCGAAAAGTCAGGCATGCCCAAGGAAAACGTGGATCGTATGCGACGCGCCATGCAACTCAAAATCAATCAGATGATGGAAGATGCGATCAAGGATATCCGCGCCCTTTAGGGTTTTCGATACAGGCTTGAATCCGTAGTAAAGCATTAATTTTCGGAGGGGGGTAGAAGGTGAATAAACATATAAAATGGACAACGATGCTCGTCATGGGGCTGGCGTTGATTGGAGCATCGATGAACCCGGCGATGGCGGGAGGCGGTGCAAGAAATGTAAATTTTGCGGCTTTCCAGAAAGTAGACGCCGGTTTCGAGTACGATGCCATTGTGTTGGGTAAATTCAGTGATTTTATCAAAGCGATGGATGGGACTCAGGTGCTGCTGTTATCGCATACGGCAGATGCCGTGGATGGTGATGTGATTAATGTTCAGCAAGATGTTCTGCGTGAAGACAAAGGTGTTTTAAGTGATTTCGGTATCAATTGCCAAATGAGTTTCAGGGATGAGAGTACTTCGGATAATACATCCTATGCCATTGGCGGCATGTGCAAAATCATTGAGGTTGGGCATGGTAAGAATCTCAAACTAACCGTGATTATTCCCATGATCAGCGTACCGGATACGGCGCAGGGCATTGATGCATGGGTATTGCTTGATGAAGACGAAAAGACCGGAATCGCTTTTTATGGCAATGTCAGCACCTCAAGGTAATAGAGTCATTAACCTTTATGGTTCACAAATACTGCCGTGTCCGTAGCTTATTCCTTTGCTCACAAAATCAGGTGCTTACGCGCATGATTCGGGCAGACCATAAATGGCCTGCACGGATGCTCTGACTTTTTCAGAGCATCCCTAATAACAACATCAATAAAGCCACATGCTCGGGACGCTTTCGGGCATCTTTTTTATGCATTATGGCCATTTTACCACGGGCGGCATACTCATCAGAATCGCCTCTGTATTGCCGCCGGTTTTCAGGCCAAATGTTGTTCCACGATCATATAAAAGATTGAACTCCACATAACGCCCCCGGTGGATGAGTTGGTACTCCCGATCCTCAGGCGTGAATGACTGATTCTTGCGCCTGGTGACAATTTCGGGATATGTGTTCAGAAAGGCTTCGCCGACAGACTGTACAAAGGCGAAATCCTGTTCCATATTATCCGTGGCCAGTTGGTCGAAAAAAACTCCTCCGACGCCCCGTGCTTCATTGCGATGTGGCAGGAAAAAATAGCGGTCGCACCATGCTTTGAATTTTGGATAATATTCAGAGTCAAATGGATCGCATGCCTCTTTCAGACGTGCATGAAACAGGTCGGTATCTTCCTGATAAGGAAAATATGGTGTCAGGTCCGTACCGCCTCCAAACCAGCCTTGTGTTGTTTCGATACGCCGCAGATTCATGTGTACGGCGGGACATTTTGGATTGGTCATGTGTGCTACCAGTGATATACCGCAAGCGCGAAAATTGCCATCCCCGGCCGCGCCGGGAATCTGGCTGCGGAACTCATCGGAGAACACGCCACGCACACTGGAGAAATTGACGCCGACCTTCTCAAAGGTCGTTCCCTTCATCAGCGCTATGACACCGCCGCCGCCCTCGGGCCGATCCCAGGGCGTGCGCATAAATTTTGCCGTATCCTGAACCTCGAAGGCCGCGCAGATACGGTCGCGCAGATTCTGGAAATACGTTTCAGCGCTGGCAAACATGTCAGTCATCAGATTTCACCTTTTCAAAGGATTCGCAGCTCCGCCGGATATTATCAAAACAGGAGGTTTTGTTCGCCTGCGCCTTGATGCGTGCAACTGTGGCGGACTCTATGTGCGGGAACACTTCCATAAAAGTTGTTTGTGTTTCATGTTTGCGGATATACAGAGAACCCTGTACTCCCAATTCGGATTGCACGCTTTGCAGCCACGTTTTCAATTCGGATTCAAGTGTGGCATCGGCATGATACCAAACGAATAGATCAGGCATGACAGGCTTCGATGATATTTACTTCTGCATTATTCTCCAGCGATAGAGGTGCATCCGATTCGACAACTTCAATCGGTAAATGTGCAATACCGAAACAGATACCTTCCGCATCCGTTGCGGCACTGGTCAGCATGCCGATTTTGGCTGTGGTTAACACCGGGCAGGGGTGAGCTTCCGGTGCACCCCCGAGTTTAACGCGGTAAAATCGTTTTTTTATGCCACCCCGCCAGTGCATGCGGCTGGTAACTTCCTGACCGACATAACAGCCTTTATCGAAACTTACGCCATCGAATTCAATCAAATTGGCGTTCATGGGATAAGTTTTCTCATCCCAGTCCGTTCCGAAACGGGGAATACCCTGAAGAATGCGCATTGCTTCGACAGCATCTTTATCCAACATGTTTGAACGCGCGATTATTTCCAGTTCCGATGTGCTGCCAATCAACCAGAAGCCATGTGGCTTTTTCGACATCATAAGTGCATGTATATCGCCAGCGTGACGGGTCGTCAGCCACTCATTTTCCGCATCTGGAAAACCAAAACGCTGTAGTTTCCCTGCTACCTGCACACCTTGAATTTCAAGCACACTGCATGCATCCACGACACCGATACGCAATTGATATCCCAATGCAAATTGCCGTAACCGGGTGACTGCGGGAACAGCATAATTGGAAGGTGTGAGAAGGATGAGTTCATCACTATTTCCTTCAAGAAGATACAGTTCACTCACTGCTTTGCCTTGTGGTGTGAGAATGAAACTATGAATACCCTTCCCGGGAGTCAGTTTACCCATGTCCTGAGTGATTTGGCCTTGCAGATATTTCCGAATACCCGGCCCTGAGGCCTTGAGAACGCTCCAGTCCTGACGCCAGGCTATTGTGTATTCCGACTGCAGTAGTTTGCCAGTCGCTATAGAAAGGGATGGAATTTTCATGGGGGCAGTATACAAACAACAACATAAATAAAGCCATATACAGAGTTCCACAGGGGAGTCGGATCAAGGCGCTGAGCGGCCATCCGCTGTGTTGCATCAGCTTACCATAGCCGTGCTATGGTCGTGCTGCTGCGCCTTGCGGACTGGCCGCCCAGTGCCTCGCTGCATATAGCTGTATTTATGTTGTTGTTTGTATACCCGACAACAGTGGTCGGGTATAGTTGGCTCCTTATTTGATGACCCGCCGGAGACAATATGAGCACAGCAGAAACCTCACCAGACATGCATCGTACGCAAGAGATGGATGTGCAAAAGAATTTTCCGAATTCGCGTAAAATTTATATCGAGGGTTCACGCCCGGATATTCGTGTGCCCATGCGTAAAATTGCTCTTTCACCAACGCAGACATCCGGTGGTGAGGAGGAAAATCCTCCAGTTCTGGTTTACGATACCTCCGGGCCGTACAGTGATCCGAGCGTAGATATTGATCTGCGGAAAGGGTTGCCGCTGATTCGCGGCGTGTGGATTGAAGCACGTGACGACACCGAAGAGTTGGATGATTTAAGCTCCGAATATGGGCGTGTGCGACGTAACAACCGGCATCTGGATGCGCTCCGGTTCTCGCATGCACACCAGCCACGTCGGGCCAGAGCAGAGGCCAATGTTTCGCAGATGCATTATGCGCGCAAGGGTATCATCACGCCGGAGATGGAATTTGTGGCGATTCGTGAGAATCAGCAGCGTGAACACCTGCGTGAAATCACCCGTCAGCATCCGGGGCAGGGATGGGGCGCGGCCATCCCGCGTGTGATCACACCGGAGTTTGTACGTGATGAGGTAGCGAAAGGACGCGCCATCATCCCGGCCAACATCAATCATCCCGAACTGGAGCCGATGATTATCGGCCGAAATTTCCTTGTTAAAATCAATGGTAACATCGGTAATTCGGCCATTACCTCTTCGATCGAAGAGGAAGTGGAAAAGATGACATGGGCGACCCATTGGGGTGCGGATACCATCATGGACTTATCCACGGGTAAGAATATTCACGAAACACGCGAATGGATTATCAGAAACAGCGCCGTACCGATTGGCACCGTACCGATTTATCAGGCATTGGAGAAAGTGGATGGCGTGGCTGAGGAACTCACATGGGAGATGTTCCGCGACACCCTGATTGAGCAGGCCGAGCAGGGCGTGGATTACTTTACCATTCATGCTGGCGTATTGCTGCGCTACGTACCGCTGACGGCCAAACGGCTGGCCGGCATCGTATCGCGTGGTGGTGCGATTATGGCCAAATGGTGTTTGGCGCATCACGAGGAGAATTTTCTTTATACACATTTCGAGGATATTTGCGACATTATGAAAGCTTATGATGTATCGTTTTCGTTGGGTGACGGTTTACGTCCCGGCGCTATTGCCGATGCCAACGACGAGGCCCAGTTTGGCGAACTGCACACGCTGGGCGAACTCACGAAGATTGCCTGGAAGCATGATGTGCAAACCATGATTGAAGGCCCCGGCCATGTTCCGATGCAGATGATTAAAAAGAACATGGATGAGGAACTCAAACATTGTTTTGAAGCACCGTTTTATACGCTGGGTCCTCTGACCACCGATATTGCGCCAGGCTACGACCATATCACATCCGCCATTGGCGCAGCGCAGATTGGCTGGTACGGCTGTGCCATGCTCTGCTACGTTACGCCCAAGGAACACTTGGGCTTGCCTGACAAACAGGACGTGAAAGACGGTGTGATGGCCTACAAAATTGCCGCTCATGCCGCCGATTTGGCCAAGGGGCATCCGGGTGCGCAGCAGCGCGATGATGCGCTTTCCAAGGCGCGTTTCGAATTTCGCTGGGAAGACCAGTTCAATTTATCGCTCGATCCGGACACCGCGCGCCGCTTTCACGACGAGACGCTACCGAAGGATTCAGCCAAGGTCGCACATTTCTGCTCCATGTGCGGGCCAAAATTCTGTTCCATGAAAATTACCCAGGATGTGCGCGACTATGCCAAAGAGCATGGTCTGGAAACCCGTGAGGCACTGGATGCCGGCATGGTTGAGCAGTCTGAACAGTTTGTGGAACAGGGAAGCGAGATTTATCACAAAGCCTGACCTATAATCAAAATAACAGAATAGAATATAAGGAGATGCAGTATGCTCACTGCCCATGAAATCATGAATCCCGATCCGCCGCATTGCGACGTGGATACGCCAGTCAATGAAGTAATTTCACAACTGGCGGAAGCGGACACCTCCGGTTTATTGGTCGTGGACGAGGAGCAGCGGCTACAGGGTGTGATTACCGAGTCCGATCTGGTAGACCAGCAAGCCAGATTGCATGTGCCTACTGCCATTGCCGTTTTTGACATGGTGATTCCGTTGGGAGAAGGACGTTTTGAACGTGAGCTTGCGCGCATGCAGGCGCTTACGGCAGGCGATTTGATGACGAGCCCTGTTCAAACGGTTGCACCCGATACTGCCTTGAATGACATTGCCGCTATGATGAATGACAGTGATGTGCATTGCCTGCCTGTGGTTGAAGGCGGCACCATTGAGGGAGTGATTACCCAACACGAGGTTATCAAGGCTCTGGCTCAACGCCAACCTGCTTAATATTTGAAAACCCGTCTAAATAATGAGGCGGAAACCCGCGTATTTGCAGCTGATTTCGCCAAATCATTGAATCCGGGCGACTGTGTGGCGTTGTCCGGAGAGTTGGGTGCGGGGAAGAGTGTGTTTGCGCGCGCATTGATGCGTGCGCTGGGCGTGACCGATGAAGCAATGCCGAGCCCGACTTTCTCGCTTATTCAGGAATATGCCGGAAAGACATGCAAGATCGCACACATGGACTGGTATCGGCTGGGATCGCCTGAAGAAATTGAGACGCTGGGTGTGTATGAATATTTCCAACCTCCATGGATTACCATTATCGAGTGGCCGGAACGCGCCCCGAGTCTGCTGGCGGATACAGTCGTCAAAATACGGCTGGAAAACGTGGATGATTTTCCCGATGCACGGTTAATCAGTTTGGCAGGGTGATGTATAAACACTATTTGGCCAGCAAGATATGGGAGGGGCGATGATTCAACATTCAAGACCCCAAAGTTTGCAAAGTTTTCCTGAGGCGGTCGTCAACTGACGCTTTCATGAATCACCTCTTGCAGTAGATGTACCAGTTCTTTGTCTTCGTGGCCGATGTGTTTGACGATCTCTTGTGCTCTCGGAGTAAGACGGCGGTAACCCCAGAGTGATCTCCGCCTGGTCTCGTCCCAACCTTCACGCTGGAAATAAAGCGGCAGGTTGACATCGAAATAGGAAATGCTGTCCGCGTCCTTGAGCAGATCAGAGCGGGGATCGCCTCCCACCTCATGGAGCTCCACCAGGCGGCAGGCCTCATCCACGGTATCACGTTCCACACCGCAAGCGGCCAGAATCGGGCGCAGTATTTCAGCGCTGTTTCGAGCATGGGCCGCCTTGAAAGCGTCGTAATTGTCGAAGTCTGCACGTTTGGCTTTGGTCCCTTCGATGGCCCGGTCAATGTCGTGGGCCAGCGCCGCAAGTTGCAGGGCATCGTCCGCATTCGGTTCCAGCCGTAAAAGCCACTCCATGGTGTTGTCAGCGTGGCATGGATCTTCGGGCACCTGTGATCCCGTGATGATCGCCCGGATTTTTTGTTTTGCGCGATCAATGTTGTCCATGAAGCGCAACCATAACCCGGCGCAGGGTTTCGAGATTCATCACTACGGCGATGATGACCAGCACCGGTAGCACCATATTCGTCGCCGCGCCCAGAAAGATGAGAAACACGCGCACATCGCGCCCCATGCGCAACCCGGCCCTGCCGCCGGCTCTGATCCGCTCGCGCATCAGGCTGTCGTGCTTGTCCGCCGTATAACTTAGCATGAACGAACCGATGATGGCCATGAAACCGGCGAACAGCACCCAGCCGTTTGCTTCAGCCGCCAGCAGATGCCAGGTCAAGCCGAACAGCAGAAAGGCATCGGCATAGCGGTCCAGCACTGCGTCAAGCCAGCCGCCGAAGTCACTACTTTGATACTTGAGCCTTGCTACTTCGCCGTCGCAGCCGTCGATGATGGACGCGAACTGTGCCAGTACGCCACCGATGAGCAGGGCGAAATATCCACCCATCACAAATAATCCTGCGGCCACTAGGGAACACAGAAACGAAAACAGGGAAATCTGATTGGGCGTAATATCCAGTTTCGCCAAATGGCGGGAAACCATGACGGAGACGGGGCGGTTCAGGTAACGCGCGACCGGCCCGTCGTTTGACTTGTCACGCAGGCGACCCAGCAGAGCCTGCTCCGCTCTGTGGAAGGCGGCGGGATCATCCACATCGATCCAGAAACCGTTTGAAGAAATCGCTTTGGCGCGTCCATCTTCAGCCAGGACACGTATTGCCCCGGACAGGGTTGTGTCGCCGTCTTTTTTTCTACTGTGTTCCAATGCCTTAAAGATGGCGGAAGAGCAGAGAAAAATACCGGTATCGAAGCCGTTGAAATCGGACATCCCTTTGCCGATATCACAGATGTTCCCACTTTTCACCCTGACGCGAGTCACATCATCCATGTCGATGAGGGGATTGTGAATATCGCTATCCACCACCAGCGCTACTTCTCCCTCGGGCAGGGGATGGGTCGTCAAGGCGCGGACAAGCTCCGGATCAAACAGATGGTCCGCCATAAGCAGCAGAAACGGCTCTTGCAGAACGTCCCGTGCCTTGAGCACCGAAAGACCGTTTTCTTTCTCCCAATCGTCATTCGTTAGTAGTGTGATCCGAATCGCAAGACGTTCCGCCAGATGCTCCAGGAAATCGCGGACTCGTTCGCCCTCGTAGCCGGTAACGACGTAAAATTCATCCGCGCCGGCCTTCAGTGCGGAGCGGATGACGCGTTCGATCAGGGGGATGCCCAGAATGGGAATGAGGGGTTTGCTTTCCCCCCTCTGCTGCAGCCGGCTGCCCTTGCCCGCGGCGATAATCAGGCACTTCATTCCCATAGCTTCAGCTACCTGTGATGAACTGCTCCATCATCCGGTAGGCTTTATCATCGGTGAATTGCCGCGGCGGATGTTTGCAGAAATAGGCCGATGGCGCCTCCAGGATGCCGCATTGTCCCCGCTCCAACGCCAGTTTGGCGCAGCGGATGGAGTCGATCGCTACTCCGGCCGAGTTGGGCGAATCCTCCACCGACAGGCGCAGTTCAAGGTTCATGGGTATATCACCGAACAGCTTGCCCTCCATGCGGATGAAACAGATTTTGTTGTCGTTCTGCCAGGGCACATAGTCACTGGGACCGACATGGATGTTGTCATCGTCCAGGCGGTGTGCGGCTACTGCCTGCACCGCCTCGGTTTTGGACACTTTCTTGGAGGCCAGACGGCTGCTATTGAGCATGTTGAGAAAATCGGTGTTGCCGCCGGTATTGAGCTGGTAGGTGCGCTCCAGTTTGACGCCGCGCTTGGCGAACAGGTCGGTCAGGGCGCGATGGGTAATGGTCGCCCCCAACTGGGCCTTGATATCGTCGCCGATAATGGGAAGTCCGGCCTCTTTAAACCGGCGCGCCCACTTTCCATCGGGATTGCTGGCGATGAAGACCGGGATATTGTTGACGAGCGCCAAACCGGCCTTCAACGCGCAGCCGGCATAAAACCGGGTCGCCTCCTCGGAGCCGACCGGCAGATAATTGATGAGGATTTCCGCGCCGGATTCCTTAAGCACCCGAACGATTTCTTCTTCGCCGGGTTCCGGCT
>BTQQ01000035.1:0-13063 GCA_036985955.1 Zetaproteobacteria bacterium
GGCCATGATGTATCCTTTCCTGGAACCACCAGAACAGCACGCCAAAGGCGATCCCGATGGTGACACCAAGCAGTAAATACGCCCGCCATTCGTCCGGCAGGTTGGCAAACATGGAAAAGGCTACGCCGGTGTTGTGCGCCCGGATGATGTTGAAGAAGCCGTCAATAACGACAAACGGCTGAAAATCCGGTTGCTGAATCCACCATTTTGCCAGTTGGTCTAACCCGACCAGCAAAGCAAAAAGGGCGATTTGTGCCCGGGTACGGTGGATCAAGTAGTCACAACCTCGAAACAGCGCTGGCACAGTTCACTGTGTTCAACATGTTCCGGATGCGCAGGTATCCCGACATTCCAGCAGCGCGGGCATTTGACGCCTTCGGCTGCCTCAACACTGAGCACATCACCTGATTGTACCCTGGCAACGATAAACAGCTGTTCATAGCTCTCGCCGATGGATTCAGCAAAGGCTGCATCCAAATCAGGCACCACGATGCGGGCAGCGATGGAGGAACCGACGATTTTGTCCTTCTTGGCCTGATCCAGTGCGGTATTGATCTGTTCGCGTACAGTGAAGAAGGCATCCCATGCCGCCTCATCAATAGGCACATCATCAACCGCATGGAAGGTTTGCAGATGAATGGACTGTTTATCCGAACCCGGCAGATGCTCCCACGCTTCCTCAGCGGTGAACGGCAGGATCGGTGCGATCAGCCGGATCAGCGTATCGGCGATATCGTATAACGTAGCTCGGGCCGAGGCGCGGCGTTTGGAATTTGCCGCATCGCAGTAGAGGCGGTCCTTGATGGCATCAAGATAGAATCCTCCCAGTTCCACCGAGCAGAAGTTATGTACCTCCTGATGAATCCGGTGGAACTGGTAACTCTTGTTGCATTCGTGCACATGATGTTCGAGACGGGACAGGCGATGACTGGCCCACTTATCCAGCGGTTGGCGTGCCTCGACCGGCATTGCATCACGCATGGGATCAAAGCCATCCAGATTACCGAGCAGGAAACGAATCGTGTTACGAATGCGGCGATAGGCTTCAGCCAATTGCTTTACAATCTCATCGGAAATACGGATATCCGCCGAATAGTCGGAGGATGCAATCCACAGGCGAAGGATGTCTGCACCCATCTGCTGGATGATTTTCTGTGGCGCAATCACATTGCCGCGTGATTTGGACATCTTGTTGCCATTTTTATCGACCACGAAACCATGCGTCAGCACGCCCTTGAAGGGTGCAACCCCGCGTGTGCCGACACTCTCCAGTAACGAGGACTGGAACCAGCCACGATGCTGGTCGGAGCCTTCGAGATAGAGATCAGCAGGGCTGGCAAGATCGTCGCGCTGCTCCAGCACGCAGGCATGGGTACTGCCGGAGTCGAACCAGACATCAAGAATATCAGTTTCCTTCTCGAAATCTGTACCGCCGCAATCAGGGCATGTTGCTCCTTCCGGCAGGAACGCGGAGACATCGTGTGCAAACCAGATATCTGCGCCATGGGCTTCCACCTGTTTGGCAATCCCTTCCACCACCTCGGGTGTGGTCACCTTATGCGAGCCGCAGGCGCAGCGGATGGCAGTGATCGGGACACCCCAGTTGCGCTGGCGTGAGACGCACCAGTCCGGCCGCTGCTCGACCATGGCGCGGATACGATTCTCGCCCCAGTCGGGCGTCCATGTTGTTTTCTTGATCTCTTCCAGCGCCTTCTTACGCAGGTCGTTGGCATCCATCGAGATAAACCATTGTGGTGTTGCGCGGAAAATCAGCGGTTTGTGGCAGCGCCAGCAATGTGGATAGGAATGCCTGATTTCGGACGTTTCCAGCAATGCGCCACAGTTTTGCAGATGTTCAACCATGATGGCATTGGCCTGATACACATGACGTCCCTCGACCACAGGTGTACCGGCCACGAAGACACCCGTATCGCCGACCGGGTTGAAAGCCTTCAGGCCATATTTCATGCCGATTTCATAGTCCTCCTGGCCATGGCCGGGAGCGGTATGTACAGCACCCGTGCCTGCTTCCAGGGTGACATGGTCGCCAACCAGAATCGGTGCATCCTGATCCAGATAGGGATGGCGGAAGGTGCGTTTGTCCAGTTGTGTGCCGTTAAAACGGGCCACAACTTTGCCCTGCGCCCCGATGGCAGCGAGCACATCGTCCTTCATATCCTCGGCCAGAATCAGAATCTCGCCAGCGACCAAGTTGGCATTATCACCGGTATCGGTGATATGAACTGCGGCATATTCGATATTCGGACCGACGGAAACAGCCAGATTGGCGGGGATGGTCCACGGCGTGGTGGTCCAGATAACAATGGAGATATCTCCGGTCAGTTCGGGGGAGATATTGGTCAAATCCTCACCGGCGGCAAACTTCACATAGATGGAATGCGAGGTGTGATCGTCATATTCTACTTCTGCTTCGGCCAGTGCAGTGGCGCACGATACGCACCAGTGCACCGGTTTGGCACCCTTGTACAAGCCGCCATTGGCCAGAAATTTACCTATTTCGCGTACCGTGTTGGCTTCAAAATGGTAATCCATAGTGACATACGGATGATCCCAGTCGCCAATGACGCCGAGGCGTTTGAATTCCTCGCGCTGCACGTCGATTTGTCCCCTGGCATATTCACGGCAGGCGGCACGGAATTCCGAATCCGTGATATCTTCCTTTCTGCGTTTCTTTTTCTTGAATTTCTCTTCCACCTTCAGTTCGATCGGCAGACCGTGACAATCCCAGCCCGGCACATAGGGCGCATTGAAACCCATCATGGAACGCGAGCGCACTACAATGTCCTTGAGTACCTTATTGACCGCATGGCCGATATGAATGTTGCCATTGGCATAGGGTGGACCGTCGTGCAGTACGAATTTTGGTGCATTCTTGCGTTGTGCACGCAGTTGCCCGTAGATATCCGCTTCGTCCCATTGTTTTAGACGTTCCGGTTCCCTGTTTGGCAGGTTCCCCCGCATCGGAAAATCCGTATTTGGCAAAAAGACGGTGGGGCGGTAATCAAATGTTTTTTCTTCGGACACTGTCATGCTCCAGTCAGTTGGTTAAAGGTTGCGCATGATAGGTAAAACATTGTCTTTTGTCTCAATGTGAAAGGATGTGGCGGGCCGCCTTGCAGTCTTCGGCAATCTGGCGGGCCAGATCGTCCGGTCCGGTAAATGCACGATCTTCCCGGATGCGCTCAACAAAGGTGACTCTCAGACGATGTTTGTATAGATCCGGGCTGGCATCGAATATATGTGTTTCCAGTATCAGGGTTCGGCCTCTGAACGTCGGGCGGTAACCAAAATATGCAGCCCCGTTCCATCGTTGTTCTCCACTTTCGGCACGTACGGCATAGATGCCAATCGGCGGATGCGCCAGATCGCGCACATTGAGATTTGCGGTCGGAAATCCCAGTTTGCGCCCACGGGCCTCACCTTTACCAACATGACCGGAAATGGCGTAGGGATATCCCAACAGTTCTTTGGCAAGTTTGAAATCTGCAGCTTCAATCGCTGACCGGATACGACTGGAAGAAACAACGGCGCCATGCATCTCAAACGCTTCGGCTACGCTTACGGTAAATCCCAGTTCCTCGCCCAATGAACGCAATACTTCGGCATCGCCTGTCCGGTCATGCCCGAAAGCGAAGTCGTAACCCGCATGGATATGCTTAAAATGCAGGGCATCATGCAATTGGCGTACAAAGCGTTCGGCAGACCATGCCGCCAGTTTCCTGTTGAAGTGCAGCAGCAACGTGGCATCCAGACCCGCACGCTTCAGTCCGTCCAGGCGCTCGTGCAGATGGCACAGTCGGCGCGGCTTTTCCGATGGAAAGAGGATGGCGCGTGGATGCGGTTCAAAGGTTACGGCGATGGCAGGTCCATTGACACTCAGAGCATGCCCCCGGGTTTCCGCCAGCACCTGCAAATGGCCCATATGTACGCCATCAAAATTTCCGATGGTTACGGCGCCGCCGTGGAAGCGGGAGGTTTCGGTGACATCTGCCCATGTACGGAAAATTTGCATGTTGCGCAGGCTAGCCGGGATGATCCATAAATACAGCCGTACCCTTTCTTGTCTCGGTTAATTCATACGAAAACAAAGTCTACGTGACGTTTTGTGGGAAGACGATATGATGCGCCGCTTGTTTATGCCATTTTCAGAACTTGTCACGCTGTTTCCATGCCGATTGTTGAGATCGCTGATGCGTGTTGCGCCTTCTCTGATTGTGTTGTTTACGATTATTTCCTGTACAGAAGTCGTTCATCTTTCCGTTATGGATATTGGAAAGGAGGCCGTGCCGCCTGCTGAGGCAAAGGTCAGCAAAACACTGAATCAACCCGTCCATCTGAATAAGAATAGTTTTTTCACTCTTATGAAGCCGGTAATAGAGGCTGAAAGTACACGTATTCTACAAATCCGTCAGCAGTTGCTGCGGTTAAAGTCGTCAGCACGCCTGCAAAAACAGGAAGTGGTATGGATCCGCCAAATCGCCACGGAATATCATGTTCCATTTAACGGCAAGCCCGATTCTCGTTTCTGGCATCAATTATTGGCTCGGGTGGATATTGTGCCGCTGGAAATGGCGTTGGCACAGGCAGCAAACGAATCGGCATGGGGCAATTCAAGGTTTGCCCGCGACGCAAATAATTATTTTGGACACTGGTGTTTTAAAAAAGGTTGCGGTCTGGTGCCGCTGCACCGCAAGGCCGGAGCTCGCCACGAAGTGCAGCGATTCGATTCACTCACCTCATCTGTTCGTGCCTATATGAAGAATATGAATACTGGCAGAGCCTATCAACAGTTGCGTACTATACGCCAATCCATGCGCCGTCAGGGGCAAACGCTGGACGCTGAACTGCTGGCGCTGGGTCTGACACAGTATTCAGAACGTGGCACGGACTATGTGAGAATCATTCGCTCCATCATTCGTAAAAACAGAGCATTGATGCGGAAGAGTTTAGGAAGTCACGTTGTGCCACGTTCCAAAATGCGGAACGCATAGGGATGAAGATTCTTTTCATCCGGGTTATGTTGCTCACAAAACGTTTCGTTCCATTCGGCCATATCGAAAGGAGGAAAGTATGTATCACCCTCAAATATAGCATGGATTTGAGTGATATATAGCCGGTTGGCCTGCGGCAAAGCAAGTTTATATATTTGAGCACCACCCATCACCATCAACTCTTCCATTTTGCCCGCAACCACAATGGCTTCATTCAGCGAATGCACAACCGTACAGCCTTCAATTTTAATCTCCTGTGATGTTATAACGATGTTAGTTCTTCCTGGCAATGGGCGGCCAATGGAATCAAAGGTTTTGCGGCCCATCAGAATCGGTTTTCCCATTGTGTTTTTCTTGAACCACGCCATGTCCGCGGGCAATCGCCATGGCAATTTTCCACTGGTTCCGATCAGCCCGTTTTTATCCTGCGCCCAGATCAGGGAAATCATCATGTGAACATCACACCGGATGATCCATTATGGTGTCCGTCAGATGTTCTTCGTCCACTTCATCCAGTTCGATAACATTCCGGTCTGGATCACGAATAAATACGGCTGACATCGCTTTGCCAAACTGGAATGATCCGGTGATTTTAATATCAAGCCCATCAAGTGTTTTACGTGTGTCCGCCAGGGATTCTACGCGAAGTGCGATGTGCGTATAACCAGCGTATTTTTCAGTAACATCCATCAGGATGTTCACGTCCTGTTCCTGATTGCCGGGGCCGAGCAGATTCAGGGTTACGCCACAAGGGTGTCGCATAATCACTGGATGACCGTCCTTGAAGCCGGCATCGAGAGTTTTTTCAAAACCAAGGCTTTCGTAGAAAGCGATGGAAACATCGATGTCATTTATACGAATGCCAACGTGGTCAATTTTCTGGATATTTAGCATATTCACCTCCACATAGGTTCCTTTGCCAATCGGTTGGCTTTATATCCTGTGCAGACATTAAGGAGAGTGCAATCTTCATTTCTTATATCGCAATTGGTGCGCGGATGCCGGGATGGCATTTGTAACCCGTCAGTTGGAAATCGTTATAGGTAAAATCGGAAATACTTTTCACATCCGGATTCAGCTTTATTTCCGGCAAGTGATAAGGCTCGCGCGCCAGTTGTGTTTCAACCTGTTCCATATGGTTGGAATAAACGTGTGCATCACCGAAGGTATGAACGAAATCCCCCGGTTGTAAATCGCAAACTTGCGCTACCATCATGGTCAGCAGGGCATAGGAAGCGATATTAAACGGCACGCCGAGGAAGATGTCTGCACTCCTCTGATAGAGCTGGCAGGAGAGTTTGCCATTGGTAACATAGAACTGGAAAAAGGCATGGCAGGGCGCCAGCGCCATCTTTCCGTTTGCGACATTGTCCTGCGGGGAAATGGATTCATCGGGAAGATCAGCCACATTCCATGCCGACACAATCAGCCTGCGGGAATTGGGATTGGACTTTATTTGCTCAATCAGGGTAGAAATCTGGTCAACGGACCCGTCACCGGGCATCGGCCAGTTGCGCCACTGATAACCATAGACCGGGCCGAGATCACCCTCCTCCGTAGCCCACTCATTCCAGATGGTCACACCATGGTCAGTAAGATACCGGGTATTCGTATCCCCCTTCAAAAACCATAGCAATTCATGAATGATGGACTTCAAATGCACCTTCTTGGTTGTAACCAGTGGAAACCCTTCCGATAGATCGAAGCGCATCTGATAACCGAACACAGAGCGCGTTCCGGTGCCAGTGCGGTCACCTTTCTGTGCGCCGTGATCACGTACATGACGCATCAGGTCGAGATACTGCTTCAAATCTACCTCCCATTGCTGTTTATTATGTTCGGCTCTATGCTGCCGATGCCGGAAGTGGTTGGCAAAAGTCTGTTCACGTGCAAAATGCCCGTAAGGAGATCGGTGATGAGAACATTAAGCATTGGAATCATGCTGACAATAGCTGCTTTGTATGCTCTGTCCGGATGGGCTCAGGAGTCCACGAAGGAAACGGCAAATCCTGTTTTTGAAAGTGGAACGGGCGTTAGCAAGCCGTCTGCGGGTGGCGCCCCTGCCATTATAGAAGGGCAAGGTGCGGATAATCAGCTGCTTGACGAAGCGCCTGCAATCAGCAAACCCGCAGGCCCCATGTCAGCCACCGATAAAATTGTGGCACGTTTCATGGAACTGGATACAGATGCATCCGGCGGCGTATCGTATGAGGAATACATGACTATGGTGCGGGAGCGCATCGTGGCGCGCTATGCAGCCATGGATACGGACGATGATGGCGAAGTGACCGACGAGGAATACCGCACCTTCTGGAAATTACGCATGGCACAGTGGTATCGCTTGAAGCGTTAGCCCGGATTATTCAGCATTTGTGAATGGCGCGGCCTAATAATCCGCTTGCGTTACCGTCAGGCGCAGGAGGACGGACCGGTTCGCAATGGTGGTGTAGTGATCCAGCAAGGCATTTCCAAATGCTTTGGCCGCCTGTCGGGTGGCCGCCAGTGTTACTGTTTCGCCCAGCCTGACCGTCAGTTCAGTATTGGCATCCGTTACGGCGATACGCTCGATATGACTGGATTGTTGCGGCTGCATATTCAGGCGCATGGGTGCCTGGGTCGCGGGCGGTTGTTTTGTGGCCGCGGTTGACCCCAGGCTTGGCAAAATTTCTATATCTGCCTGAATATTCGTTTCCTGCCGTTCCCGCTCAAACCACGGGTGAATATTCAAACGTACGCTGCTCTTGTTGATAAGCCGGGCCTGTACATCAAATCCGGCTGTAATCGGGACCAATGCAAGGTCGGGCGCATCGGCCACGCCATAACGATATAAAAAACGCCGGATAGTGGGCCGTATGGCACGAATATGCCCGGCCTCAATACGCCCGTATTTGCCGGGTGTCACCTTCAAATTGAAACGTTGATTATTGCTTCCCTGCCGCACTTCATAATTGGTCTGTATGCGCACCCAACCTCCCGGGAGGATCACTCCCGATACCTTCATCGCTGTTTCATCATTTGTTTCCTGTTCCACTACGGTTACCTGCACATTCAGCTGTGGTGCAGGCATGTCCAGACGTTTGAGCAAAGCACGGGCGCGTTCAATGTGCCCGGCATCATCCTGAATAATCAGCATTCGGCGTGATGGGAGTTGGGCTACGGTGCCTTGCCGGGAAAGCTGGCTTTTCACGACATCGGAAGCTTCCTGTAATGATAAATGCAGCACCTTAATGGTGGCGGTTTCCGCTTTGACCGGGCTGGCCAGGCACAGCAACATGGCCATAAAGACGGCGAGAAATGCATTGTGCCGGAACATTCGCTGACTCACTGCTTATCTTGGTCGAATTCAGGCATCGGTTCCATCAGACTGGCCGGGTCTTCGTGGATGATGATTTCGGAGTCCGGGTAGGCTTTCCTGATTTTGACTTCCACCGCATCGGAGATGGCGTGGGCATGGAGCAACGTCAGCTTATCATCGAGTTCAAGATGCAGTTGGATAAAGGCCGTCGTACCGGCACGGCGCGTACGCAGGTCATGCATGCCCTTCACATGCTTATGGCTGATGACAATATCATAGATGCGTTTACGGTCCGCATCCGGAAGTTCATGGTCCATCAGGTGCTGGATGGCTTCACTGGCAATTTGTTTCGCATTATAAAGGATGTAGATTCCGATAGCGGCAGCAAACAGGGGATCAAATCCCGGCCAGCCATAAAATGCCAGAAGCAGAGCAACGATGACACTTCCGTTGACCAGCACATCGGTGGCGTAATGCAGGGAATCCGCCTTGATGGCAGTGGATCCGGTTTTCCGCACGACATGGCGTTGGAAAGCCAGCAGGATGAAGGTTACGGCAATGGAAAAGACCATGACGCCGATACCGATACCGACCACATTTACCGGTTGCGGATGGAAAAGCCGGCCTGCGGCTTCAAGCAGCAAAAAGCCTGCCGATCCGGCAATAAAGGTGGCCTGTCCAAGCCCTGCCAGGGATTCGGCCTTTCCGTGTCCGAAACGGTGTTCCTTGTCCGCCGGTTCAAGCGCATGACGCACGGCCAGTAAATTGACCAGAGAAGCAGCCGCATCCAGACATGAGTCAATCAGCGTGGCCAGGATGCTGACGGAATCAGTCCACAGCCATGCGAAAAGCTTGGCGACAATCAGCGTGATTGCCGTTGCCGTGGACGCATAGGTGGCCAGCCGCATCAAACGGGCCTTCTCCAGTTGTGCCGGATTCCGCATGGCTAGCGCCCTGTCCCGTAGAAGAGCGCAGCATCAGCGAGTCTTGGCGTAATGGCGCGTGGAGGATGCCGCAAGCAATGTGGCGCTCGTTCCGAACAGGGAGGGTGTTTCAATATGTTGTTGTTCATAACCATTTTTTGTACTGTTTCCGTTTCAGCGCACATGTCTCGGCGCAATCACGAGCACGCAAGACCGCTGCCACATCTATATTTCGTCACATAAAACATCATGTTAAATAAACGTCGAATGAAGTTGAAGGATTGTTTCCAATTGAGCCTCTGTTGCCGCTTTGCCTGCAATGATGGCGTCTTCAGCCCGGTAGAATTCCAGCGAGCCAATTTCACTGATATCAGGTTTTAATAGCAAATCGGGTGGCAGAATGTGCATGCGCAGGCGCATGATCATGTCCTGGGTAATCAATTGGGACTGGTTCATAATCGAACTGATGCCGAGACTGCTTTCTTTATGGAACGGAAAATGGCGCTTTCGTTTGAACCCCTGGAACCATTTGATGAGATGTGGCGGCATGTTCGGCCATGCATCAGCCAACAACTCTTTTAGCCTGTTATCCCATTCCGGCGCTTCCTTTTCCCGGTGCGCGGCATGCAGTTCAACTTTCGGGTGAACCTGTACTGCAAGAACCGGACCACCAAAAAGCGTCCTTGCGGAATCAAAGGGTACGGGATTGACCATCCCGCCATCAATCAACGTTCGGCCATCTTTCTGGAAGGGAGTAAGCAGGCCAGGATAGGAAATGCTGGCACGCACGGCGTCGAGTAAATCACCTTTGCGGATGACGACTTGTTCTCCGGTGGAGAGATCGGTGGCAATGGCAGCGAATGCAGTGGATAAATTTTCAATTTTCTTGTTCGCCATGTATGGCGTCAGATATTCGCGGATACCCTTGCCGGTAGAAACACCGAGCTCGCTGAAATCGGGTGTGAACAGGCGCATGGTGGATATCCAGTCCATACGGCAGGCGAGTTCCCGCATTTCTTTACTCGATATTCCCGCTGCAAAGAAAGCACCGATTTCCGCACCAATACTGGTGCCGACGATGGCGCGGATAGGAATCTTTTCGCGCACGAGCACTTCGATGACGCCGATGTGGGCCAATCCACGGGCGCCACCGCCGCCAAGGGCAAGCACAAGTCCTCGATCCTTCACCCTATTCATGGGCTCGTCTTGCTCTCGGGCAAGGGATGAATGCCGGTACCCGTTGCTGGTAGTCGGCGTATTCAGGATGAATGGTTCGCATACGTTGCTCCTCGAATCGTGATCCAATGATAAAATACAAAATGATAATGGCAAACAGATTCAGACTGTTCACTGTTTGAGCGGGGCTGGCAAGCAATGCCAGCATAACACCGGAATACATCGGGTGGCGCACATAGCGATAGATGCCGTGTTCCGTGAAGCTGTCCTGTTTCTCCGGACTGGCGGAAAACCCCAGAAAGGCGGATGTGTCAATGGCCCGCAGCGAAAGTACGACTATCCCCAGGCCGGCGAGCTGTACAATCACCATTAACCCGTTCACCCATCCATGCGTACGGTAAAGAGAGGTGTCGGACAACTGGTGCACAAAACCGAGCCACAATACGGTTAAGCCGATGGCAAAAATGCTGTAGGTCAGGCGGTAGGCTTTGGGAGTCATGCCAAGCTGATAAAAGATGTTCTTGCAGTACTGCGTTGCAAGAGCGCTGTGAATCATGGCGAAAGCTAGTCCTGTAGCCCAAATCCAAAGTATATTCATCTGCCAAGTATAGCCGTAACTTGCATACATGGGGTGAAAAATCGCATCATACAGCGATGCAGCAGCTTGATTCTCCCCACCACAATGCGCGTCCGGATGGCGTGGAGATTAATCTGATTGTGCTGCACGCCATCAGTTTGCCTCCGGGTGAATTTGATATGAGTTCCGTCGAGGTGTTCTTTGCGGGATATTTGGATACGTCATCTCATCCCGCATTTTCATCTCTGGAAGGGGTGCGCGTATCGGCGCATTTTGTGGTAGACAGACATGGCGTTATAACACAGTTCGTACCTATAGCACGGTGTGCCTGGCATGCGGGTGAATCGGAATGGGAAGGGAGGCCAGACTGTAATGGCTATTCCATCGGTATTGAAATGATTGGAGATGAAGCGCACCCATTCACCAATGCGCAGTACAGGGAAACCGCACGCCTGTGCCGGGTTCTGATGGAGGCTTACCCCGGCATCAACACCGAACGGATTGTCGGCCATGCCGACATCGCCCCGGAACGCAAATGGGATCCGGGCAAGCAGTGGAATTGGGGGCATTTCCACCGTTCGCTGGCGCATATTCGGCGGCTTGATCTGGAGGTACGGTAATGACGGACATGGCGTGGTTAAAAGCTTTTCCCGAATTAAGCCAGATGGACGCCCCTCTGCGTGGAAAGCTGCTTTCCCATGCGCGTGAACTGGATGCGCCAGCGGGCCATGTTTTATTTCGTGACGGGGAGGACTGCAAGGGTTATGTCATGGTGGTATCCGGATCGGTGCGTGTGCAGAAGATGGATGCACAGGGTCGTGAGATCGTTTTGTACCGGGTTGAAGCAGGCCAGACTTGCATGTTAACCACCGCCTGCCTTTTGGGAGGGAAAGCCTATCCGGCTGAAGGTATTGCCGAAGAAGACACACGGCTTGCTCTGCTGCCGGCTAATTCATTTGCTCAATTGATGGAAGCGGCTGTTTTCCGTCGTTTTGTGATGGCTGCTATTGGCAGCCGCATCGCCGACCTGATGTTGCTGGTGGAAGATGTTGCCTTTGGAAGAATGGATGTTCGGCTGGCGCGCCTGCTGCTTCGGCGCTCCGGAGAAGGGCAAAAGCCCATTGCTGCAACGCATCAGGATTTGGCCATTGAACTGGGAACAGCGCGTGAGGTCATCAGCCGGATTATCAAGGATTTCGAACGCCGGGGATGGGTGCGCCTGGCGCGCGGCGAGGTGTGTGTCAACGACACCGAATCATTGCGGTCCCTGGCTGCCAGTGATGTGTGACATAGTCACTGAGAACACGTCTCGTTGCGCATACAATTCATGACATACCAAGAGCGTTAAGGAGGTAAGCCATGAATCCAAATGTAGGAACCATTGATAAAGTTATTCGAGTTATTATCGGAACAGCATTGATCAGCCTTGTCTTTGTAGGGCCACAAACACCGTGGGGCTGGATTGGGGTGGTTCCAATTGTCACAGCTTTGGTGAGTTTTTGCCCGCTCTATACGATTCTGGGCATCAAAACCTGCAAGGTTGCACGGGCTGAAAGCTAGAAAGGCAGCCAGTTCCGCCAGAATTCGAGGCGGCCCCTTGCGGGCCGCTCTTGATAGCCCATGATTGAGGAATGTCTGAGTCAATCATCCGGCTAAGTGCTTTCTTCGGTATTCTGCTCATTATGGCCTGCTGGCAGGCGCTTGCTCCCCGCCGTCCACTGAGATTCGGGTACCGGCGATGGCCGGCCAATCTGGGCATTGTTTTGCTGAATGTAATTCTGGTTCGGCTGCTGATTCCCACGGGCGCGGTGGGTGCCGCAGTCTGGGCCGGGCAGGCAAATTTTGGTGTGATGCACTGGTTGAACGTACCGCATGCGGGAGCGGTTGTCGTCACGATCATCGTACTGGATGGCATCATTTACGCTCAGCATGTGCTGTTTCATGCTGTACCGGTACTGTGGCGGTTGCATATGGTACACCATGCTGATCAGGATATTGATGTGACGACCGGCCTGCGCTTTCATCCTGTCGAAATCCTGCTTTCCATGCTTATCAAGATGCTGACGGTGGCGCTGCTCGG
>BTQQ01000036.1:0-13036 GCA_036985955.1 Zetaproteobacteria bacterium
AAGGTCTGCACGGTATCACCGAAATCCACCGGTATGGCACGAAAATCAGGGTGGTCCAGCGTTTCGATACGGCGCTTCGGCATACGGGCAAAACCGTCAAACAGAACGGATTTGCCATCCGGCTGCCGCAGTAGCAGAAAACCGCCACCGCCCGCGCCCGTAAGAACCGGTTCTGCAATGAATGACATGCATACAGCTGCAATCGCCGCATCCACGGCATTGCCGCCGGCGCGAAGGATATCCGCACCGGCCTCAGCTGTGACCTTATGCCCGGCGGCTACACATCCTGATGTAACGGTCATGATTAATCCGAGTTATTCATACGTCATCCGGATTAATTTCCCGGAGTGTTGAAGATGATGAAGCCTTTGATTCCAGATTGTTTTACCAGCTTTAACTTTGCATTTTTGGCTTTCTTCCGGGTTTTCAAGGGGCCGACAAGCACCGCATGCAGGCCATGATTCTTGATGAGGGTTTGCACATGCCAGCCAGCATGTTGCAGCGAGTTGGCAAGTTTTTTTGCTCTTCTGGCATCCTTGAATGCACCAGCCTGAACATAATAGCCGTTTGCCAGGCTGTGTTTACTCTTCGGTGGTTGGGTAACGATCGAAGTGGCTTGAGAATGCGATGTTTTAAGTGGTGGCGCCTTTTTAACTTGCGGTACAATCTGTTTTTCAGTTTTGTGCATGGCAGGCAATGACGTAAGGGGCTTATCGCCAGTTTTTGGTTTTATAGCAGGTGCCTGAGAGGGCCTGACCGGGAGGTTGTATGCTGGCGCACGCGTCCGGGTGCCTTTGTTATCTGCGGAGGGTTGTTCGGTAAGGAACCAGGAGGGTGCAACAAGCAGCAAAACAAGCACCAGCGAGCCTGCAACCGCAACGATCAGGGCCAGCCGATATTCGTGTGCGCCCGCCTTCCATTTTGTTAACATGGATGTCATAAATTTGAGGGGATGCGAACAGGCAGGGTGGTCAAACCAGAATACCCCCGATTTGTTCTTCAAAGGCCTGATAACGGAACGGTTTTTCAAGAATGTTCAGTTTCCTGCCCGGCCAGCGATCGGTTAAATCACCCGGATAGCCGGTAACAAACAGAATTCGCTTCAGTAAGTTCGGATTGACCTGTTCGATACTGTTGTAAATTTCATCTCCTGTCAGCTTGGGAAGCCGCACATCCAGCAGAATAGCTCCGTATTGTTCACCATTGGTGGAGAGATCAAACAATCCCTGCACCGGATCCGTCAGTGTCCTGATGTCACCCGTCATGCCCCTTTCCCCCAGATAACGTTGAAAGAATGCAGCCAGGATGCTTTGCACAGTCGATTCATCTTCGACAATGAGCACCTTGATATTCTTGTTCATATTAAACCTCTGATTCCAGTGATTGGTTTTGTAAAGCTTTATTGATGGCTTCAATGGCCTGCAATGCCTCGCGGCAGGATTCTGTAAGCCGGTGATTATTGGTGGACAACGCATCTTTGAGTTTTCCCTGTAATTCCGGAGTGCGGGCTATCAACGTTGGCAAGAAATGTGCATTGGTCATGAAAAACGGACATAAGAGACAGGCGTCCAGCAAATAACAGGGTCCTTTCTTGCGGCAGAATCCGTAGGGCAGAACCTGCACGTTTACACTTTGAATGATTTCCTCTTTAGGCATATCCGCATCCGCTGCATCGGCTGCGACGACCGTACCCTCCCAATCCACCATGACGCCGGAGAAACTGGCACTGCGTTCGTCGTGGCTGGTCAGTTGCCAGTGGCCGTCTTCAGTTTGCTGGATGCCGGGCCATTGCCACAGGAAAAGTTCGGCTACATGGCGAACTGTGCTCACGGGATTGTTATGCTCAAGCCAGTCAGCCACCAGTTTGGCGGCATGTCCGGCGGGTGTCTGCTCATGCGCGGTGAAATCCATCTGATGCCCGCCTTGCAAGCGGAGAACGGGGATGCCGTGTCTGGAGCGTGGTGAGTCCGTGGTGAGCGATACGCCGACACGCTCCATTTCACCACCACCGAAAGGCACATCGCAATCATATTCGCCGAGGAACAGTTCGATATGGTGCGTTTCGGCAGTGATATCAAACAGGCTTTGTCCTTGCATATGGCTCCCTGAAAGCAAGCTTGTTTTCCGTCCGACAGGCAATGAGGGACGAACGTAATTTATAGCACATTATGACCGGAAGAGAAGTGCCAATCGCATCGCAAGGCCGCCAGCATGCACGAGTAGTGAATCCGGATTGATGCGGGCGCCATTGAAGCGTACGCCCCAGTGCAGATGCGGTCCGGTGGCACGACCGGTCTGGCCTACCTCGCCAATTATTTCTCCGGTTTTGATCCATGCACCCTTATGCACATGCAGGCTCTTCAAGTGTGAATACACCATCACCAGCCCTCGTCCATGCCCTATGACGATTGTATTACCGTTCAGGAACATGGATTCAGCCAGAAGCACGCGGCCAGCCAGGGGATTGATGATGGGCGTGCCTTCAGGTGCGGCGATATCCAGTCCTGAATGGGGAGATCGAGGTTCACCGTTAACATAACGCCTTGCCCCGAAAGGGGTTGAAACGGGGCCATGAACCGGCTGCTCGGTAATGCTGATATCCGGTGTTGCCTTTACTTGCATCACATAGGTTCTTCTGATGGCTGCCTGATCGGCACGGATACGAGCCAGAGCCTTGGCATCGAAAACCGCCATCTTCTTTTTCACTTCGATTCGGGAGATACGGAACTTGCCCTGACTGATATGCAGATGACCGGATTCTTTCCGCGTTGCCGATGCCCAGCGGAGAGAATAATTGCCGGGTTTCTGCCCCAGATCAACGCCAATCCACCCGATCCAGCGGGCGTTGGAGACCATCTTGACCGGCCAGCTTTTTCCAAAGCAGTGAAGGCTGACGTGTTGACCGGTCAGCACCGTTTCCACACGAACGACATCACCCTGGATCGCATGCCATTCCTGGGCTGTTGCATGCTGCATGCCGAGTGCCACATTCAGTATAATCAATACAAGGAATGCTCTGAATAAACTCGAAAGAAACACATATGCTATCGTCATGATAAAGCATCCACGGACTTAACCTGGGTATGTACATCGCCATCCTGAAAATGCACACGCACGGCATCACCCGGTTTTACACGAGCAGCATGTGTGAGTATCTGACCATCCGGGCCATAGCTGACGGAGTAACCACGTTTCAATACGGCTATCGGATTTAATGCTGCAAGACGCCCCTGTTCCTGTTCGAAGCGTTGCCTTGCCAGTTGTATCTGTTGCGAGGTAAGCAAGCAAAGGGACTGGTGTTGCCGTTCCACATGCATACGCCATGCATCATGAGTGCGGGTCCAGACATGTTGTAAACGAATGTTCTGGTTGTTCAGGCTTTTTTGGGCATCGGCCAGCAAATGGCGCATCAGTTGTTGTAACAGGGCAATTCGTGGCATCTGTTTGCGCAGAGTTTCTCTGTCCGGACAGGCGATTTCGGCAGCGTTGGACGGTGTGGCGGCCTGTTTGTCCGCAGCAAAATCAGCGAGACTGATGTCGATTTCATGTCCGATACCTGTGATGACGGGGATATCACACTCGGCAATGGCGTGAACCACAACTTCCTCGTTAAAGCACCATAAATCCTCCGGGCTGCCACCACCGCGTACCAGCAGAATCACATCCGGTTTGTCCTGCATGCACTGTAAACGTTTCAGGGCGCGGGCAATTTGTGATGCGGCGGCAGTCCCCTGCACCAGGGTGGGCGACAGTGTCAGTTGCAGCCACCCGGGACGAGTGGAAAGGACTTTTTTTACATCCTGCAAGGCGGCGGCAGTTTCCGAGGTGACAATGCCGATATGGCGGGGCAGGGAAGGGACCGGGCGCTTGGTTTCGGGTGCAAACCATCCGCGTTCGGAAAATTCTTTCTTGCGCCGCTCGAATTCAATGGCCAGCGCGCCGCTTCCAGCGGTTTCCAGATGTGAAACAATGAGTTGATAACGACCCTGCGGTGGATAAAGAGAAATATGCCCGGTGAAGATATATTGCTGGCCTTCCTCCGGCAGTTGGGTGAGGCGTTGAGTGGCTGATTTCCAGATCACGGCTGAAAGCGTTGCGCCCTCATCCTTGATGGTGAAATACATATGTCCCGATGCTTGCCGGTTCAGACGCGAGATTTCTCCCAACACACGCACACTGGAAAAGCCCTGTTCAAGCACCTGTTTGATGCATACGGTCAATTCACTGACGGAAAGTGGTTGTTTCTGAGAGGGAACGTTCAACATGGGGTGATGCTAATCGGGCTTCAAATATCTATCCATGCCGGATTAGGGCATTCCCATTGCCCGGATTGTGATTGCCGATAAGCAGGGGTTTGATGAATTGTCCAAATACTGTCCAGGCAAGAAAAAAGGACTTACGCCGAGTGACGTAAGTCCTTTGTTTAATTGGTTGCGGGGGCTGGATTTGAACCAACGACCTTCGGGTTATGAGCCCGACGAGCTACCACTGCTCCACCCCGCGTCAGGGGAGCGGGAATATAATGCCAATCCCATCCGTGTCAAGCGGTTCACTGCATAACCTGCAGCAGGGTATCAAGTCCATGCATGTCAACCCGAACCTGACCACGGCCTTGCAACGGGACGATAATTCCTTCTTTTTTCAGTGCGCTGATAGCACGTGAAATCGTTTCACGGCTGGTGGACAGCTGATCGGCAACCAGTTGATGCGTTGGCAGCTTAACTTCAAAACCACCATTCGCATCCGGTGAACCAAAACGAAGGCAGTAATCGCGCATGTAATTATATAAACGCTGTGGCACATCCATGGTGCTGACACGCTCAAGAACGGAGCTTGTTCGTCGTAGCCTACTGACCATCTCGGCCAACAATTTTCGGGTCAATTGAGGCGTTTGCAACATCAATCGTTCAAAATCGGCGCGGCGAATACGCCCCAATTCGGTATCTTCCATCGTCATCACAGTTGCTGAACGGGGTTCCGCATCCAATAGCGCCATCTCGCCGAAGAAAGCCCCTTTTTCGAGCAAGCTAAGCACCACTTCGCGTCCATCAGTAGCATAGGAAGATATTTTTACGGAGCCTTCGAGAATGATGAACATGGAATCACCGCTTTCGCCTTCCTGTACGATGAGCATTTTCTTTGGATACTTCTGTGTGGAAACCAGCGCCGCAATCGCATCAATTTCAACATCATCAAGCTCAGAGAACAGTGGAATAGCCTTGATAATTTCTTGCATCACTATTTCTCCTCAGGGGTACGCATCACTGAAACCGGCCATGTAGCCAACAAGTGATGGCCCAAATGGGGCCGTAGCGCTTTCACGGCCTGTTTGATGTGTTCCGGCGTATCAATAGCTTCGATGACCAGTGGTAAATCGCTGGAAAGAGAGAGGAAAGCGCTGGTATGAATACCATGTATTCCCATGCCTTCAATGCCGCGCATGACGGTTACGCCTTGTAGTCCTGCGCTGCGGCATAATTCAAGCACTGCCTGCATGGCAGGCACACCATTGATACGGTCGGACTCGGCCAGATATACCCGCAGGAATGTTCCCTCACGCATGATCTTCCCCCTTGCACTGCCAGGCTGGTACCGGGAGCGGGAGTCGAACCCGCACGAACGCAATGTTCTCGGGATTTTAAGTCCCGTGTGTCTACCAGTTCCACCATCCCGGCACAGTATGCACTATTTGCTGTGCATCATGCCAAGTCTTGCGGATAGAGCAAGTCGCGTGCATGCATATTCGGGTGAACGATACTCATGTGTTGAAATTTTAAACCGGTATGCCAATATACAAAATATGGTTGATTTTCTTAAAGAAAAGCGAATATGTACCCGCTATCTGGCGGACTATGAGATCGAAGTCCGTTCCACTGGTGTTGGTGAACAAACTCAATATGAAAAAACTGTTATGACGGATTTCTCTGATGAAGGGTTAAATTTTACCACTCATTATCCGGAGCGGTACAGCGAAGGTCAAAAGTTATGTATCCGAATTCTGTTGCCGGAGAATAGTCCGGAAAGGGACAGTGAATTTTCCGGCACGGTTGCCTGGGCAAGCGACCCGGATATTTCAACTTGTGGAGAGATTGTTCAACCCCGGGTTGGTGTCATGATTGATGATGGCAATCTATCATGGCTTCTGGAAGATAACCGTGAGGACATAATGTAGGCAATCAGAACCAGAGGATGGAGGCAGGGGCGGGAATCGAACCCGCGAATAAAGGTTTTGCAGACCTCTGCCTTACCACTTGGCTACCCTGCCACACGTTATCACCATAAAGAAAAAGGGCCTTGCGGCCCATGATTGGAGCGGGAAACCGGGTTCGAACCGGCGACCTCAACCTTGGCAAGGTTGCGCTCTACCAACTGAGCTATTCCCGCTTAAGGGAGGCGAATGATGCCAATCGCCCCCTCGCTGTCAAGAATGCACCGGTTGTCAACAGAATGCGGTGATTAATTTTTGTCAGGTGTGTACTTCACAGGTAGGGTGCGCCGCTAATTTGCGCCGCAGACAAGCCGGATGACGGCCGCTGGCACATGGAGAAACAGCATTGACCCCCTTGGAGCAAAAAGCAAAACAAAAAGTAGAACAGAAAAAGATTTATGTGCTTGATACCAATGTTCTGATTCACGATCCGCGTGCGCTCAGTCAATTTGATGAGCATGATGTGGTGCTTCCTATTGTGGTTCTGGAAGAGATGGACAAGGTCAAACGCGGGTTTGATGAGCTGGCCCGGAATGTGCGCGAAGCATCACGTCAACTGGACGATCTCAGCGAAGGGTGCGCTGATCTGGAGAAAGGCTGCCCATTGCCGGGAGGCGGCTGTCTGTTCTTCGAACTTAACCACCGTGCACTGGATATATTACCGGAATCCCTGTCTACCGGCAGCGCTGACAACCGTATTATCGCTGTTACAATGTCTCTACAGAAAGAACATAAAGATCGGGATGTGCTACTTGTTTCCAAAGACATCAATCTTCGCATCAAAGCCCGCGCGCTGGGGCTGGTGGCCGAAGATTACCGTTCCGATCAGGTCGTTGAAGACATGGAGATTCTGCCACTGGGCTACACCGACCTGAATGAGGAAACGTGGAGCGCCATGGCCGAAGATATGGAGGCAAAGGACGGCCCGGCAGGCAGCCATTATCGTTTGAAATGGCCGGAAGATATGCTTCAGCCATGCGTGAACGGTTTTGTTGTGCTGCCTGGTGGGAAAGAGCAAGTGCTCCGCTGTACAGAGGTTGAGGAAAACAGCTATTTGCAATTGCACGATATTCATTCATATCGCAGTGAACGCAATGCCGTATGGGGCATTCAGGCTAAGAACACAGAGCAGAATATGGCAATGAACCTGCTCATGGACCCGGAGCTGGATATGGTGACCCTGTTGGGCCGCGCAGGTAGTGGCAAAACACTTCTGGCTTTGGCATGTGGGCTGAATCAAACCCTTGATATGGACTTGTATGACCGTATCGTTGTGACGCGTGCAACTGTACCGATGGGACAGGATATTGGTTACCTCCCCGGGACAGAAAGGGAAAAACTGGAACCATGGATGGGCGCCGTCACGGATAATCTGACCTTGTTACTGGAAGATGATTTTCAGGGTCTGGGTGATTTATCGCAGTACAGCATCGAGATTTCATCGCTGTCATTTGTCCGTGGGCGCACGTTTACACGCACATGGCTCATCGTGGATGAAGCGCAGAACCTGACCCCACACCAGATGAAAACGCTGGTGACGCGTGTTGGTGAAGGCTCAAAAATTATTGTTCTGGGTAATAATGCCCAGATTGATACACCCTACCTGACGGCGCATACCAATGGCCTTTCAATGGCGGTGACACAGTTCGCCCAATGGCCGTACGCCGGGCACGTTACACTCAAGGCCAGTGAGCGATCGCGGCTGGCTGCTTTCGCCGCAGAGGTGATGTAAGCCGCTACGGGACAGCAGTCGGAGCTCCTGACGCAGGGTCAGGGGAAAATCGATACTATTTCTCCATGGGAACAGGGGCTTCAGACATGGCATTCGTTTCACTATCCGGTGATAACGTATTCTCTGTCTCATTTAATGATTCTTCCGCTGCTTTGGCGGGCGCGGGTTCGGATTCAGGTTCAGTCATGTGCTCAGACGGGGATTTTTCAGGTGGTTGCGTGGTTTGAGCGTTCTGCGTTACCGGTTCTTTTGCTGGTTCAGGTGAGGACGGAGCCGTAGCAGAAGTCTTCGATTCATCCGGCTGCACTTGTCCGGTACTTTTCAGGTCAACCTGTGCCTTGACCCTTGTTGCTGGCGTGGAAAGCCGCAGAAGAATCGCTTCAACTCTGGCTATTTCGGCCCTGGTCTCGTCATCGCCAAGGCGTGATAATTCATGCAGATTAAGAAGCATTTTCTTTAATTCAGACTGCACCAGACCACGCTTGTCTGATGCGATCAACGATTCCACATGATCTACGCGGCTTTCCATAGCACTTAATTCCGCTTTGATGTCGTCCAGTGGTTGCCGTACCCCCATATTTTTGCTGCCGATCAATGTCGCGGCCAGAGCAAACACGGCCAGTAACAGTGCGAGGCTGGACAAGAGGATGGGAACAGATGAGGCGCGTGCGGGTTTTGGTGGTGCGGGAGGTTGCGCTTTTTGTTCCTGCTCAGCTGTTTTTTCCGTGCTATCCGTGTCTGGCATCTTCGGCCTCCTGTCAATGATATACATCTGCACTGTAGCACGTTCAGACAACTTGTGTAGAGGACAAAGAAGCATAGATTTGTCCGTTTGGATTTGGAGGTTGAATGCCTGGAAAAGCTGATGATCGCTGGATTCGCGTGCGCGGCGCGCGCGTTCACAACCTGAAAAATATTACCCTGGATATTCCACGGGACAAACTGGTAGTGATTACCGGCGTGTCCGGGTCAGGAAAGTCTTCACTGGCCTTCGATACACTGTATGCCGAGGGCCAACGGCGTTATGTGGAATCGCTTTCAGCCTATGCCCGTCAGTTTCTGGGTATGATGGAACGCCCGGATGTGGATGCCATTGAAGGATTATCACCTGCCATTTCCATCGAGCAGAAAACAACCAGCCGGAATCCCCGTTCCACGGTTGGCACCATCACTGAAGTCTACGATTATCTGCGTTTGTTATTTGCCCGTATCGGCAAGCCCTATTGCCACGGTTGCGGTAAACCCATTGCATCACAAAGCGCCAGTAAGATTATTGATGCATTGTTAAGCCTGCCGGAGGGGTCGAAGCTACAGTTGCTTGCACCCATCGCACGCGGCCGGAAGGGTGAATTCCGCAGGGAAATGGAGAAAGCCGGGCAGGACGGGTTCGTGCGCGTACGGGTGGATGGAGAAGTGTTTCCCATTGAAGATGTGCCGCCGCTGGAAAAGAACAAAAAACATGATATTGAACTGGTGGTGGATCGTATCGCCATACGTCAGGGCATGCGTACACGCCTGGCAGACTCCGTTGAAACCGCTCTAAAATATGGCGACGGTATGTTGATTGTGTTGGTGGATGGAGAAGCACAGACGTTCTCGGAGCGTTTCGCCTGTCCGGATTGTGGTATTTCTTATCCTGAAATCGAACCACGGCTGTTTTCCTTCAATTCCCCGGCAGGCGCCTGTCCCGAATGTGATGGTATTGGTTCAAAGATGATTTTCGATCCCGAACTGGTCGTACCGGATGCTTCGAGATCGTTGAAACAGGGAGTGATTGCACCGTGGTCGGGGCGTGAAATGCCTTTTTTCCAGCAGACCATGGAGGCGGTGTGCCGCCACCTGGACGTTGACGCACGTACGCCATTCGCTGAATGGAGCGAAAAAGCGCAACGCTTCCTGCTGTATGGCTCGGATGGCGTACATATTTCCTTTCACTTCTATGATCGCGGTTCGGTGCGTGAGGTGGTGCGGCCCTTCGACGGCGTGATTCCGGCCCTGGAACGGCGCTACCGGGAAAGTATGTCCG
Source organism: Zetaproteobacteria bacterium (assembly GCA_036985955.1). GTDB lineage: Bacteria > Pseudomonadota > Zetaproteobacteria > Mariprofundales > Mariprofundaceae > JAUZQZ01. Next base: position 9,967 of record BTQQ01000036.1, read on the forward strand.
ATGAGGTGCGCGAATCCTTATCACATTATATTAATGATGTGCCATGCCCGGCCTGTGATGGTTCACGTCTGAATCTTGCGGCCCGGCATGTGCGGGTGGGTGGCGTAAGCCTGCCGGAGGTGGTCCGGATGCCGCTGCGCGAGGCGCGGGAGTGGGTGCAGAATCTGGAATTAGGGCCACAGGATCAGGCCATTGCCGGACGGGTGCTGGAGGAGGTGGATGCGCGGCTGGGCTTTATGATCGAGGTGGGCCTGGATTATCTCAGCCTGCATCGTACGGCGGGAACGCTTTCCGGTGGTGAGGGACAGCGCATCCGCCTGGCAACGCAGATCGGCTCGGCACTGGTCGGCGTACTCTACATTCTTGACGAACCCTCAATAGGTTTGCATCAGCGTGATAATGACCGTCTGCTGACAACGCTGGAACGTTTGCGCGATTTGGGCAATTCGGTCATCGTAGTCGAACATGATGAAGACACCATCCGCCGTGCCGACTGGGTGGTGGATATGGGTCCCAAAGCCGGTGAACATGGCGGTGAAGTGGTTGTGGCGGGGCCGATTGATACGGTGCTCAGGCACAAGCGCTCGCTCACTGCTGATTACATGACGGGAAGGAAAATGATTGCCGTGCCTGATCGAATGGCAGTCGAGGCGGAGCATCCGATGCTGGGGGTGCGGGGAGCGCGCACCCACAATTTGCGGCATGTGGATGCAAGCTTTCCAGTGGGACGTTTGAGTTGTGTGACCGGCGTTTCCGGTTCCGGCAAATCCACGTTACTTATTGATACCCTTTATCGTGCTTTTGCCAAACGGATGCGGCAGGTGAAGGAGCGGGTTGGCATCTATGACGATCTGATCGGTGCGGATATGGTGGATAAAATCATTGATATTGACCAGAGCCCTATTGGCCGTACGCCACGCTCCAACCCGGCGACCTACACCGGATTATTCACGCCGATTCGGGATCTGTTTGCTTCTGTATCGGAAGCACGCGCGCGCGGCTACAAGCCGGGACGTTTTTCCTTCAATGTAAAGGGAGGGCGATGCGAGGCATGCGAGGGGGATGGCATTATCAAGGTGGAAATGCATTTTCTGCCCGATGTGTATGTTCATTGCGAAACTTGCGGTGGTGCCCGTTACAACCGCGAAACACTGGATATCCGCTACAAGGGCAAGAATATTGCCGATGTTCTGGCCATGACGGTGGAGGAGGCAGCCGAATTCTTTACCCATATTACGCCTGTTCGGCACCGGCTGGAAACATTACAGCAAGTGGGGCTGGGATATATTCGCCTGGGGCAATCGGCGACCACATTGTCCGGTGGTGAAGCGCAACGCATCAAGCTGTCGCGCGAACTGGCTCGCCGGGCGACGGGTGATACGCTGTATATTCTTGATGAGCCGACCACCGGACTGCATTTTGATGATGTATCCAAACTGCTGGATGTGCTGCATGCGCTGGTAAAGCGCGGCAACACGGTGATTATCATCGAACATAATCTGGAAGTGATTAAAACGGCTGACTGGATTGTGGATATGGGTCCGGAAGGTGGTGACAAGGGCGGTGAGATTGTAGTTGCCGGTACGCCGGAGGATGTGGCGGCATGCGAATCTTCCTGGACGGGCCATTATCTGAAACCTTATCTTGAGCAGGCATTTGCAGGTGTGCTGAATACTGCTCCCAATTTAATCCTGTCGGCGTGACATGATTTATTTATTTCTCAGGCGATAGGTGCCTTGACGCACTGGAAACAAGGCCTATCTTGGCTTAAATAAAGTCTTGGGAAAGGGACGTGTCTCATAATGAGTGATAAAATATACGTGCGCACACAAGGTGTTGTACTTGACCGATTCGTCGCTGCGCTCCTCATCGACAAGTGAACTTTGTCGTTAAGTGGCAAAAAACAGATGAATGGTTCACCGACTAATCCATCGCCTGCATTAAGTGATACACTGAGGCATGATGATGACTTAGTGGCTGTAGTCAGAGGTCATTTACATGTAGAGATGCAAGTGAATCGTTTAATCGAAGGATTGTTGCCATACCCAGAAGAGATAGAATCGAGACTTGGCTGGCCACAGCGTGTAGAGCTATCATTAGCTTTAGGGCTAAGAGCCCAATATGGCCCACCGTTAAAGAAGCTAGGCTCCATTCGAAATAGATTTGCACACCGACCTGATGTAACCCTTGAAGACAAGGATGTTAGAGAGCTGTATCAATGCTTACATAAGGAGGATAAAGATATTGTTCTCGAATCCTATAAAAGAACACAGAATAAAGTAAAAGACCCCTTGGAATTCGAGTTCAAGAAACTTGACGTTAAAGATCAATTTACACTGTTAGTTGTAGCGATCCATGCAATACTCCAAGTAGCAGTATCAAAGGTTACAGGTGAACCAATTGCCACATAATAAATCGCTCGTTGGGACGCTTCGCCACTCGCGCCTCACAGCTCAGCCGTTAGACAAACTAATTAACAACAGGCATAGAGGCGAGAGATGTTATCAGGCGTAATACTATTGTGGTTTGTCCTCACGGCTATTTCAGTGCTGTTTGTTGCAGTTGATAGTCTTAAAACACCAGAGTCTCCAGTATTAAAATGGGGATTCATATTGCTCACAGCCTACACCGGGCCAGTGGGAGCATTTCTCTACGTATTAGGATGTCGCGAACCTTTGCCCGGGTTACATGAACAATATACTGCAACCCGATGGCGCCAAGTATTGGGTTCAACAATGCATTGTGTGGCCGGTGATGGCCTGGGGATATTAGCTGGTGCTATTCTTGGAGGTATAATCCACTTATCCAAGCCAGTGGAGATTACACTTGAATATTTGCTCGGTTTTGGCTTTGGCTGGACAATCTTCCAGGCCCTGTTTATGAAGGAGTCGTCTGGCGGGTCGTTTTATAAGGCTTTAAAAAATACATTCATTCCTGAACTGGTCTCGATGAACTACCTCATGGCTGCCATGGTCGTTGTAACGACAATCGGCATGAGTATGGTGCCCGAAAGCAGTAATCCGCTGTCAATGGAGTTCTGGTTCATCATGTCTATGGCGTTATTAACAGG
>BTQQ01000037.1:0-12902 GCA_036985955.1 Zetaproteobacteria bacterium
ACCCAAGGGCGTGCAGGCACGCAAGATAAGTTGATTTTGTGATGTGGATAACTTGCGTTTCTATTCCGCGAGCCCATACTAATACCTTCATAAATAAAGCCATATGCAGCGAGTCGCCGGGAGGGAGCCCCGCAGGCGGCCCGGCTCCGCGTTACGGCGCTTGGCAAGGGAACGGGCCATTCCCTGCGCACCGTGCCTTGATCCGAACCGCCTGTGGGACTCTGCATGTGGTTTTATTTATGAAGGTATTAGTAGCGTAGCTATGGAAGTCACACAAAAGCGTTTTGATGCATTGCATGACCGCGCCGACCGGGTCGGCGATATTACCTTACGTCTTGCGCTGGGCCTGTATCATTTCTATCTTTTTGTTGCGTCCATTCTGGCACTGGGTCTGCGGTTTAAATGGGCCTCGCGTCCGGCTGTCGTATATGTATTGATACGGCAACTTTATTTCACGGGTGTGCAGAGCCTTCCATGGGTGTTATTGATATCGTTGTTTGCCGGTGTAGCAGCTGTCTACAATGTGGTTCCCTTTGCCAAGCAACTGGAGGATATTTCGCTGATCGGTTCTATGGTGAATACCCTGCTGGTCCAGGAAATGGCGCCGCTGTTAATTGCTGTCTTTCTGCTCACCCGTTCCGGTGTCGCCGTAGTCACTGAGATCGGCAATATGCATGTGCGGGGTGAGGACATGCTGCTGAGAAGTATGGGTATTGATCTGCATGAATACCTTCATTTCCCCCGCATGTTTGCCTTTGCCTTGTGCGGGTTGATTCTGACCATTCTGTTTGTCGGTGTTTCTATCTGGCTTGGGGGGCTGATTGTTGCCTTAAACAACGAGATGAACTTTACCCAGTTCCTGATTGAGATACGCAAGGGAACGACGCTGGATGAAGTCCTGATGATGGTGGGAAAGGGTGCCGGTTATCCGTTGTTGTGCTGTGGTATGTTGTTGTTTCAGGGGTGCAAGGTGGGGCGCAATCCCAACCATATTCCCATCCGTGCAACCTATGGTGTGCTCGGAGCCCTGATGATTATCGTGGTACTGGACGTTCTCATTGCTGTGGTGCGTAGCCTGCTATGATTCGGATGTGTTGGCGGGACTTGCAACTGCTGGAAAACACGTTGCCGACGGGTTGTGTTTCCAGGGGTGAACACAAGCGGGTGGTTATGCCGCGCCGATGCCAGTATGCATGGTTGCACTATCTTTTTCCGGAACGGATGTTACATGGCGAGGAGGGGTGGCAGCTATGGCTGGAAACCGACACGGCCAGTTTTCAGGCGGGCAGCAACATATTTTTGGCGCGTGTAGTAAGCCTGTTGCATCACCGGGGTGTCATGGCAAACCTGAGCCTCCGGGAGAACCTGTTATTGCCATTTTTGTATCGCGGGGATGAAAATGCGCTGATTCAGGCAGAGCAGGATTTGACGGAAGTGGTGGCATTTCTGGGGTTTGGGGATAATCTGGATGAACAGGCAGGCGAACGTTCCGCTTATACGCACGGTATTATCAGCCTGGGACGCTGCATGCTGCAAAAGCCCGATATTATTGTGGCTCAGGATGTGCATTGCGGTATGCCGCCGCATCGCCTACATCGATTCCGGGGTCTTTTTCTGGAGGCAATGGAGTCATTACAGGCGGGGCTGCTGTACCTTTCCACTTCCGAGCATGACGGTTCGGGCATTATGTTTGAAGATTCGCTAGAGTTAAGCACAGGGATGGATGAGGTGGCTGCATGAAACGAGGGGATTATGTGACCGGTATGCGCCGTCAGGTCGGCTGGTTCGTCATCATCGGTATTGGTGCGGTATTGTTGCTGCTGCTGGTTATTACCGTGCGCACCGATGTCTTTGCCAAAAAATTTGATTTATATGTTTCCCCACTTTCCGCTTCTGCGTTTTTTATCGGGCAGGAAGTCAAGTTTCAGGGGTTCACCATTGGCCGGGTGCGCGATATTGAATTGCAGCCACATGGCCGGGTACGGGTCAATTTACACCTTCTGGAGCGTTACCATGGCATGTTGCACGAAGGCGCAACAGCGCGGTTAATTAAGGAGGGCTTCATAGGGCAGCAAACCGTCGAAATTACAGCAGGCAACCCGCAGACGCCTGTGCTCCAGAATCAATCTTTCATCCCCTATCAAACCGAGGCGTCTGTCGAGCAATTATTGCTTGATCTTAAACCGACCGTGGCCAATGCAGACACCCTGCTGAATGATCTGGTTAAGCTGGCAAAATGGTTGAATGACCCTAATGGTGATGTGCGTCAGGCTACAGCCAGCCTTCGCCAGGCCAGCGAAGGGGTGGAGAAGGGTGCGATCAAGCGTACCTTTACAGTGATGTCAAATGCTGCGGAAGAAATTCAGAAACTGGCGCATCAATTGACGGAAAACAAAGCGGCTGAACATTTGGCAGCCTCCCTGAAGCAAACAGCGTTAATTCTGAAGGATATTGAGCCGCTGACGCATAAGTTGGGAAAACAGGGGCCGGAAACATTATCGCGGGTGAATACCTTGCTTGGTCGTCTGGATAAGCTAACGTCCTCATTGACTAATGTCTCTGCCGATCTGGAGGCGCTTACGCCTGAATTACCCGGTCTGGCGCAGGAATCGAAAAATACGATTGTGGAAATCCAGCAATTGATTAAAGGGTTGCGCGGTTCATGGATGTTTGGCAGCAAGCAGGCGCCTGCCAACAAGGATGAAGGGGTGGCACCGCCCGGACTGGATCTGCGGCCATGAGTGGTTATCAATCATGAAACAGGTGTATGCATGCCTTGTGGTGGCAGCACTGCTGGTCGCATGTGGTGGCGGTTCCCGCAATGGGGCTGGTGAAGCGGTGCAAAACCCTTATGTGAAGAGGGCAAAGACACTGACTGAAGCCGGGATATCCGCCATGCAGCGCGAACGCTGGGATTATGCCAAGAATGTGTTTAAACGGGCACTGAAAGCGGCTCAGCTTACCGATGATCCGCGTCTTGTGGCAAGGGAATGGTACAACCTTGGAACAGCTCATGCGGCTGCAGAGCAATACCAGGAAGCATTACATGATTTTCATGAGGCTCAGGCCGTAGCCGAACGAGCCAATGATCCGGTGATCACCATTCGCGCCCGGCTTGCACGGGCTCTATTGCCCGGACAGGCCAAGAGTTGGCAACCGGATGTGCTTGCGGCGAAGTATCCGGCGGATGTGCATTTGGCGGCCGCCCGCCTGGCACAAAAGCAGACACGGCGGGATGTGGCGAAGCAGGAATATTATCTTGTGCTGAAAAAGAGCGGGAACTCGCGCCTGGGCCTGCTTTACCGGGCGCAGGCACATTTGGGCATGGCAATGCTGGCCCGGGAAGAACAGGACATGGCGAGTGCGAAACAGGAAGTGGAAGAATCGCTTGGCCTGCTCAGGCAAGTGGGTTCTCCGCGTTTGATTGCACATGCGCTTTTGTTTTACGGTAAGCTGGATGTGGCTACGAATGACCGCCGTCAATTATTGCAGCGGGCGCTCGTAATTTACCAGACGCTGGAGGATATCAGAGGACAGCGTGACTGTCTGACGACACTGGCGGAGATTGAGGATCATGCTGGAAATGTGGAAGCGGCCAAGGCTTATCAACGGCGTCTCAAAAGCTTGCAAGGTAGCATGGGTTAACGTGGAATAGCCCCCATGTCTGACTTCCTTGCGTCTGATCCAAACAGCAGTCAACTAAGCTGCACATTAAATAGCGCCTGTGATTGTGTGCATGTGCTGAGTTCCATGGTCGAGGTCATGAGTCGAAGGGCGGGTCTGGGCGATAAGGAAACCAATCGTGTTGTGCTTGCAGTGGATGAATTGTTTGCGAATATTGGTCAGCATGGTTATCACGGTAAAGAAGGGCCTGTCGAAATGAAAGCCGAATATGATGGGGGCTCATTACGGTTTGAATTTCGTGATTACGCTCTGCCTTTGATGGATGCGGATACGCTGCGTGGACAGGCGGCGGATGCCAGCCAGATACGCCCCGGCGGGTTGGGCCTTCATTTGATATATGCCATCATGGATGAAGTGCGGCATCAGGCGCTGGATGATGGCAACTGCTGGTCATTGACCAAGCATTTGAAAGGTTGATGGCTTCGCCTGAAGTTATCAACGTGTCCGCTTGTCTGTGTGTCCGCACAGGCAGATGGACGACTTTATCAAGGAGAGGTCAGGAATGAAACTCGAAATCGTGGAACATAAATCAGATGCCGCTAACGTGGTCATCACCTTGAGTGGCGTGGTGAATATCCATACAGCGACACAATTGCGCCAACATCTGAAACCCTTTCTGGATGATCAGCACAAAGAGGTTCGGGTGGATTTGGGTGGTGTTAACTTTATTGATTCGGCAGGCATTGCCACCCTGGTTGAGGGGTTGCAGTGGAGCCGTGATGACGGACGGCGGTTTGTTCTTTCCAGTCTGTCGGAGAATGTGCGGGATGTCTTTGAGTTGGCCAAACTGGATACGGTATTTGAAATCGACAACGGCGATTCATGAATAGTTCAGGTTATGAATAGTCCGGGCTTGATCTATCCTGACTTGCGTACATTTATTGCCGATCTGGAAAAACGCGGGTTGCTTAAGCGCATTCAAACGGAGGTTAATCCTGCCCTTGAAGTGACAATGATAGCCGACAAGGCGTTGCGCGCCGGTGGCCCGGCACTTCTATTTGAACATGTGGCGGGCAGTGATATGCCACTCCTGGCCAACCTGTTTGGTACGGCGGAACGTATTGCGCTGGGTATGGGGCGTGAATCCGTCGATGAATTGCGGCAGGTCGGGGAATTGCTGGCTTATTTGAAGGAACCGGAACCTCCCAAAGGATTGAAGGATGTATGGGATAAACTTCCGGTACTGAAAAAAGTGCTGCATATGGGTCCCAAGGTGGTCAGGAAAGCGCCGTGGCAGGAAATAACGATGACCGGAGAAGACGTGGATTTAAGCCGCTTGCCCGTTCAGACCTGCTGGCCGGAAGATGCAGGGCCGCTCATTACCTGGGGTTTGGTGGTAACCAGAGGCCCGAACAAGGAGCGGCAGAATCTGGGCATTTATCGTCAGCAGGTGATGGGTAAAAATAAGGTAATTATGCGCTGGCTCAAGCATCGTGGCGGGGCGCAGGATCATCAGGAAGCGAAACAGTCCGGTGCCAATGCGTTTTCCTGTGCCGTCGTGATCGGGGCCGATCCGGCCACCATTCTGGCGGCGGTGGCGCCTATCCCCGACACTCTGTCCGAATATCAGTTTGCGGGGTTGTTGCGCGGAGAGAGGACTGTACTTGTTGATTGTCAGAGTGTACCGCTTCAGGTGCCTGCATCCGCCGAGATCGTGCTGGAAGGGCACGTGTCGCTGGATGAGTATGCTGATGAGGGGCCGTTTGGCGACCACACCGGTTATTACAATGAAGTGGAACGTTTTCCGGTCTTTACAGTGGAACGTATGAGTATGCGTAAGGATGCGATCTATCATTCCACCTATACCGGCAAACCACCGGATGAACCTGCTGTGCTGGGGTTGGCGTTCAATGAGGTGTTTGTACCGATTTTACGCAAACAATTTCCCGAAATTGTCGATTTCTACCTGCCAATGGAGGGATGTTCCTATCGCGTGGCCGTGGTGTCCATGAAAAAAGCCTATGCCGGCCATGCAAAGCGGGTGATGTTCGGTATCTGGTCGTATCTAAGGCAGTTCATGTACACCAAGTTCATCATTGTGGTGGATGATGATATTGATTGCCGTTCGTGGTCCGAGGTCATATGGGCTGTGTCCACACGCTGCGATCCGGTGCGGGATTTTACCATGGTGGAGAACACACCCATTGATTACCTCGATTTTGCCTCACCGGTTGCGGGCCTGGGTTCTAAAGTCGGGATTGATGCCACCCATAAATGGGATGGAGAAAGCAATCGGGAATGGGGGAGGCCAATTGTAATATCTGGAGATGTGGGGCAGCATGTTGCTGCTGCCTTGGAGGAAATTGGTCTGTAACAGACAGCTTGTGCTATCTTTACGATAGTAGTTTGGAATCATATGAAGAGGGGAGATGAATGCGGCTTGCCAAGATACTCATAGGCGTATTTCTGTTTGTGCTTATCGGCGCTGGCGCAACCTTTTTCTTTATCGCCTCACCGGAATATGCAGGAGGCAAAAAGGCGCTGGAGCACGGCAAAGAAGCTTACGACAAACAGGAGTTTGAAGATGCCGCTAAGTGGTTCCGCGAGTCTGCCAAGGAAGGGGAAGCCAAGGCGCAACTTTTGCTGGCCCGCATGTACATGCAGGGGCAGGGGGTGGAGCGGAACGCCAAACAAGCGGCGCGCTGGTATCGCATGGCGGCCAAACAGGGAATTGCCGAAGCTCAGTACCAGCTTGGCTTCTTCTACGAAAACGGCAGGGGATTAAACCGGGACGAGGTGGAGGCGGCACGCTGGTATCGCATGGCGGCGGACAAGGGGCTTGATAGCGCACAATTCCGCATGGCGGTATTTTTTGAGGAAGGACGGGGTGTGCGCCGCAGCGAACTGGAAGCGCTGCGTTGGTCGGTCAAGGCCGTGCGCCATGGAAATGGAGATGCACGGAGCTTTCTGTCCAATTTGACGCAACGTCTGCGCAGCCGTGCCGAGAATGATGATGACGCGGAAGCCGAGTTTATCCTCGGCACCATGAATCGCCGCGGTCTCGGAGCACCACGCAATGACGCCAAAGCGGCGGAATGGTTCGTGAAAGCCGCCAGGCAGGGGCACCGGGAAGCCCAAGCTCAGCTTGCCTATCAATACGTCAACGGTATCCATGTCCAAAAAGACTATGCCAAGGCCGCACACTGGTACTTGCAGGCGGCGATTCAGGGTGATGTCGGATCCCAAACGGTGATCGGGGCTTTGTATGCACGGGGAAAGGGGATCGGCAGGGATGTTAGTCAAGCTCTGTACTGGACAAAAAAAGGAATGGAGGCCGGTAACGTCCGGGCGAAATTTAATTTGGGGCTAATGTATGCGCAGGGTATCGGTGTGCCAAAGGATGAACATCGTGCATTTGAATGGTACCGGAAGTGCGCCGAGTCCGGTTTGGCTGAAGCGGAGAATAATCTCGGTATTCTTTATGCTGAGGGGCGCGGTGTCGGGCGTAACATGAAGCAGGCATTGCACTGGTTCCATGAGGCTGCGGCGGCGGAAGATGCCAAGGCCGAGTTCAATCTCGGTATGATGTACACGAGGGGTGTAAGCGTTGAAATGGATGGTGAAGCTGCGCGTAAATGGATGTATCGGGCTGAACAGCACGGCAATGCCAAGTCGCGGATGTTTCTTGGTATGATGTACGATATCGGTCAGGGGGTGGGCGAGAATCCCCGCCAGGCGGCGGCATGGTATGAAAAAGCCACACAGCACGGCAATGTCGATGCCATGTATAATCTGGCCATGCTTTATAATGGAGAGCATGGGTTAAAGCGTGACCCTGCCAAGGCAGCCACCCTGTTCCGGCGGGCGGCAGATGCGGGAGATGCGCTCGCCATGACGCATCTTGGTGCCATGTATCAGGAAGGCAAGGGCGTTGCCTTCGACATGAGCAAGGCGGCATTCTGGTATCAGAAGGCTGCGCAAATGGGCTATAAAGTCGCCCAGTTCAATCTTGGCAACATCTACCGCCGTGGCGAGGGGTTGAAACAGGATGATCGGCAAGCGGTAAGATGGTACCGCAAGGCAGCCGAACAAGGCTATGCTCCGGCTAAAAATGCATTGGGCTATATGTATGCTACCGGACGAGGAACTGCCGAGGACAGGAAAAAGGCGGCGCACTGGTTTTCCGAGGCCAGCAAGCTCGGGTTGGAGATGGCCGGTGATAACCTGAAAAAATTGAAACGGGATAAAGGCGGTTTTGGCCTGCTGAGTCTGGCCGTTGAACACGGCACCCGCACTCTTTTGCTAACCCGCAACGGTTCAGATGCCGGTCTGTTTGACCTGTATACCAAACCTCTTATATAAAAAGAAAATCGGGTATCCACTTGTCACATGGGTGAGTGATCCATAGAGTCCGTCCCGCTTCAGGTGCCTGACCGGGGATTTATGCCCGGTAGGTGAAACGGGAAGTCCGGTGCGGTTTTGATTGCAATTTTTAACCAAATCCGGCGCAGCCCCCGCTACTGTAGGCCCGACGATACTATTCTATTACCACTGGGAAACCGGGAAGGCATGGATAGTGAAGGATGACGGCAAGCCAGGAGACCGGCCTGATGCAAGACATGCATGTCATGTCAACGGTATTGGGCCTCGGCGGGAGGCTGGTTGCCGGACGTGATGGCGGTGCTTCCAGACGTTTAGCCTACATGTCCCGCCTTCCCTTCTCTCTCGTGATCCATACCGCACACTATTGATGCGCGGCGGGCGCGGAGGAGAAATCATTGAACATGAAAACTGTTTACATACTTCCAGCATTGCTGGGAGCGGTAAGCATCGTATCGGCCCAGGAAGATTTGGGTCAAATTAATGTCACGGCAAGCCGAGTGGAATCGCCATCGGCTACGTCGTCAAAGCCGGTTACGGTGATTGATCGTAAAACCATTGCAGATTCACATGCCGAAAATGTTGTCGATTTACTCAAGGGGCAGCCGAATATCGTGGTACGCGATACGACCGGCGTGGGTGCAAAGGCGCAAGTGGACCTGGGCGGATTCGGTGAAACAGGACTGTCCAATAATGTCGTATTGGTGGATGGCCGACGTGTCAACAGTCCCGACCTGTCCGGCACCGATTGGACGCAAATTCCACTGGACCAGATTGAACGCATTGAAATCGTGCATGGTGCAAGTTCGGTGCTGTATGGTGATGGCGCAGTCGGGGGCGTGATCAACATCATCACGCGCATCCCCGAATCCGGGGGCAACATCAGTCTGGCCGGGGGCAGCTTTGGCGAATTTTCCGGTCATGGCAGGCTAGGATCGGATTCCGGCAAGGTGCGTGTGGAGACCAATATCTCGGCCCTGACCACGAATGGTTATCGGGATAATAATTTCTTTGACCGTTTCGATGGCGGCGCACGTGTCGAAGCCGATCTTCCCGCCAACATCAGCCTGCATGTTAGCGGCAACCATCATCGGGATCGCGTGGGTCTTCCCGGTTCACTTACCACCGCGCAGGTGTTGACCAATCGCAAGCAGACCACTAATCCACAGGATTTCAGCCGCACTTCGGACAGCTTCGTGGATGGCGGACTAAACTGGGATTCCGGCTTCGGTCTGGAAGCGGATATTGATGGCGGTTTTCGCCGGCGTAATGTGCATTCGGCATTTGTCAGTTTCGGTTCCGTCAGCGATTTCGTGCGGCTTAATAAAACGCTGCGGCCTAAATTGAGCTATACGATTGGCGATGCCATCCAGCTTCATCTGCTTGGTGGCGCTGATCTGGGCCGGGATGATGGCTCCTTTGCCTTTGGCGGAGCCTTCCCGTTGCCGACGACGACATTTGACCGTAAGCGGGACGGTTACTATGGCACGGTCGAAGTGGGCGATGCAGCGCGCCACTGGAGTATCCGTGGAGGTGGCCGAACCGAGCGTGTGGAAGACCAGTTCAGGCAAACTGGCTTGCAAATCATCTCCAACCGTAAAAATGCATGGGAAGCAGGTGGTACGCTGGAGATACTGGAGGGTCTGCGCCTGCGCTTGGATGCTTCGCGTTCCATACGCTTTCCACTGCTTGATGAACGTTTCAATTTTTTCACCGGAACGGTGGCCACCACGTTGCTACCGCAAACAGGCAGACACTACAGCACGGGACTGCGCTATGCCGTCAAGGACACATGGATGTCGGTCGATTTTAGCCGCGCCGATCTCACCCATGAGGTATTCTTTAATCCCGACACCTTCGCCAATGCAAACTATACCAGTGAGACCCGTCACGATGTGGTGATGGTTTCCGGCCACTGGCGTGCACACGATCTGTTGCAACTTGGCGCCAACTACACCTATACGCGGACACTGTTTCGTGGCGGCATTTTTGACGGCAAGGCGATTCCCGCCGTGCCGCGCAACCGCTTTGGCGCGGACTGGGTCGCGGACTGGCTTCAGGGTTTGTCCACAAGCCTGCATATGACTTATGTGGGCGGATCGATTTTGATCAGTGACCAGGCGAACAGGCAGCCGCATCTTCCCGGCTATTTCGTCATGGATGCGGTTGTCAATTATCACTGTCAGGGTGTGGAAATGTTTGCGCGCGTAGATAATCTGGGCAGCCGGAATTACAGCAATTATGGTGTTTTCTCATCTTTCTCGGGGACGGATAATTTCTTTCCCGCACCAACGGCAACCTTCCGCGCCGGAGCGAGCTATAAATTCTAGACTAAAGGCCTTATGGCCGTGGGTGGTGGCAAGCGCCGCCATTCACGGCCTTGTGATTGCCAGCCTGTGGCCTGAGCCGCCACAATATATGGCAGAGGCCCGATATGCGGATGTGATGGTGGAAATCCTGCCAGCCGAACCGGAACAACCTGTATCAACGCATCATATGAAAGCCACGGCTGCACCTGATAAACCCCGCTCCCATCCAGTGGCATCCAGCGCAGTCAAGAAACGTGCGCCAAGCTCCGTTCATACCCACACATCAACATCAAGCTTCCCACCTTCCATGGTTGCCAGCACAAAAACGCTCAAGACTTCCCGGTCCGCTCAAACGGTGGCTTTGGCCGCATCCGTTCCCTCCGCTTCCGATCCGGTCATCTCCCGGCAGGTGCAACACAAAGATCAGAAAGGAAGCCGCAATGCCGTGCGCAAACACCTGGAGGCATTTAAATATTATCCGGCCAGTGCGCGCCGGCGCGGTATTGAAGGTGATGTCGATGTGTCATTCATGCTGGTGCATGGTGGCGTTGCCGAAAAGGTGAAAGTGCTTAAAGGTTCGGGATATGCAGTGCTGGATCGCGCTGCCCTGACGACTGTGGCGCGGGCGCAGCCATTTCCGGTGGAAAACGGACAATTCCGCTTCCATTTACGCTTTAGAAGATTATGAAACGGTTTGTTATCGTTGCCGTCGTTTTATGCCTGTCAGTTACGCAGGCAAACGCTACCGAGCGTATTCTGGCCTTATCGCCAGCCGCCTGTGAAATGCTGTTCGCCGTAGGTGCAGGATCCGAGGTGGTTGGTGTTTCGGACTATTGTGATTTTCCGGAAAGGGCGAAACATCTGCCGCATGTGGCGAACGCCAGGCAAATCTTTGTTGAGTTGGCACTACGGCTTGAACCGACCCTGATTGTAGCATCCAACATGCACCTTCAGGGGCTGGAATCATTGAATAGGGATGGCATCAGGATACTACTGACGCATCCATGGCATATTTCGGATGTTTTCTCGGATATGCGGCGTTTGGGTATTGCGACAGGGCATAAACGAAAGGCTGAAAAGCTTGTTCAAGCACTGGAGCGCGAACTATATGTTATGAAATCACATCAAGCCCGGCGCATCCCGGTGTTCTTCGAGGCATGGGGTGATCCGTTGATGACCCAGGGAGGCAAAAGTTTTGTCACCGAGGTGATTGAAACGGCAGGAGGGAGCAATGTGTTCGCCGGTGTGGAATTGGAGAGTATGCGTATCAATGTCGAGGCTGTGTTGCGGGCTAAACCGGAAGTCATCGTCATACCTTCAAAATCCGGCGATATTCGCGACCGCCGCACCTTCTGGCACAAGTGGTTGAATGCTGTGCGGGTGATTTCTATCAATCCCGATTTAATCAGCCGTCCCGGTCCCCGGCTTGTGTATGGTGTGAAGGAATTGCAGCGCAAGCTGTTGGCAATTTCCCGGTGAATCTATCAGCAAAATGGATATTGAGCATTGGAGGCCTCATGCTCATGCTGTGGTTTGTTCTGGGTGCAGGCGAGCAATGGATTAGTCCGTTTGATGCCGAGGGGCAGGATGCAACCATTCTGTGGGAATTGCGGTTGCCGCGCTTGCTGATTGCTTTCTCTGTCGGCGGATTGCTGGCACTGGCAGGCGCATGGTTTCAGGTATTGCTGGGGAATCCTCTGGCCGAACCGTATGTCCTGGGCGTGGCAGGGAGTGCATCGGTAGGTGCGGTAGCGGGACTGATGCTGATGCCGGAATCAGCATGGATGATGTCCATCGGCGCATTCGTGGGCGCATGGGTGGGCATTGCCGTAGTCATGGCTTTTTCGCATCTGGGGCCATCACGCGTTCTGTTGGCGGGCGTAGTGCTGGCCGCGTTCTGGGCGGCGATTCTGGCATTGCTGCTGGCGTTACTTCCGGAGCGCGGGCTTGGACGCGCTTTTGCATGGATGATGGGCGATTTGTCACATTCGGATATCCCTGTATCACTGCTGTTATTGGCATGGGCTGTCGCGCTGGCCTGCGGCATGTTGCTGTCCCGTTCGCTGGATATACTCCTGCTGGGAGACCGCCATGCTGAAGCGTTGGGGGTTGATTTGGAATCATTACGCAGACGGTTGCTGCTCATGGCCAGTGCGGTCACGGCCATTGCGGTGACGGCAGCCGGAACGATTGGTTTTGTCGGGTTGGTTGTACCGCACCTGATGCGGCTGATGTTCGGCAGTTTGCACCGGCTCCTGTTGCCAGCAGCGGCGGTAAGTGGTGGTTTGTTGCTGATGTTGGCCGATACGGCTTCACGTACGGTGATCGCACCCGCCGAATTACCGGTCGGCGTACTCACCGCGATCATTGGCGTGCCGGTGTTTCTTTACCTGCTTTTGCGACGTACACCATGAATCTCCTTGAGCTAAAACAACTCACGCTGCAACGCGGTGGGCACACATTATTTGTGGATTTTTCCAACACAATTGTTGCGGGGCGGGTGACGGTCATCATGGGGCCAAATGGCACGGGTAAGTCCAGTCTGTTGCTGGCATTGGTGGCCATGATTCCGGTTTGCGGCGAGATCGT
>BTQQ01000038.1:0-12790 GCA_036985955.1 Zetaproteobacteria bacterium
GCTGATGATTCTGCTGCGTGTTTTCCGGCATGGCAAACCCCTGTCATTCATAATAAATTAAAACCTGAGTATAGTTCTGATTATGCGAACTGCCAAGTTACTAAGACCTTCACAAATAAAGTCACATTCAGTGGGTCGCCCGAAGGGAGCCTTCCGGATGGTCCGGCTCCGCGTTGCGGCTTTTGCCAAGGGAACCACCCTTGACTGCAAGCCACGCCTTGATCCGAACCATCCGGAAGGCGCTGCATATGGCTTTATTTGAGAAGGTCTTAGTAAAGCCCATGGACGCCCGCGCGGAGTACTGCGGTGTTCTGTGTGAAGGGCAGGCGAAGAGCAGACTTATGGTGAACGAAACATTCTGGCGGCTGGCGTGGGCAGAGGGCGTGGGTGCCTGTATTTGGCATGCACTGAATGTGAAGCGTGATGCATTCAATAGCGAGATGTTTCGAACCTATATTGAACAGCCATTACGTGCCCAGACGGCTCATGCGCTGATACTCAAACAAGCCAATTTCAGCATGCTGCAACGTATGCGGAAATCCGGTATACCCTGCATCACTTTGCGCGGACAAAGCCTGGCTGAAACCATGTATGATCCACCAGCATCAAGACCTCAGACGGATATGGACCTGCTGATTCGTGAGGAGGATATCCCCGCCGCAAAACAGGTGGTGGTTCAATCCGGATTCGAGCCTGTGGAGCATCATCCCCTGCTGTTTTTGCGGGACGGCGTGTTGCTGGATTTACATGCCGATCCACTGGATATGGAACGGATTCATGCATGGGCGCACATCACGCCGCTTAGGACGCAGGATTTCTTTGACCATGCGGAACAGGGAGAAAGGGCGGGCGTGCCCGTGCTGCTGGTGCATCCACGTGTCAATCTGCCTTATCTCTGTTTTCATGCCATGAAGCATTCTTTTGAGCGATTGATCTGGCTGTGGGATATTGCGTTGCTGGCCCGCAAGGTGCAGGAGCAGCATCAGTGGGATACGGTGCTGGAAGGCATTCTGGAATATCGCCTGGAACGTCCGTGTTTTTATGCGTTGTCCTATGTGCATGCACATTTGGGTGCGCCAGTGCCGGAGCATCTGCTGGAAAAGACTCGTCCGAGGATGGACTGGCGTGAACGAGCCCTGTTTTCCCGGTTTATACACCATGAAAGCATTCCCTTTCTGGCCGAGCGGCTGTTTGCCCGCATGATGCCGGATTTCCGTCACCGCCTGACTTTCTGGCGGGAAACAATTATTCCACGCGAAGAAGTTCGCAGACAGATTGCCGGAGAGGGTTGTGTGCAGTGCCAATTCATCCGCAAGCGGCTGAAGCAGTTGGCGAAAGCGCTATGGATGCTTGCACGGGAGACGTGGGCGATGCTGCGCTTGCCAGGGTAGAAAAGAATTTACCTTATTTCCGATTCTGTGATCAGCGATTCCAGCCGGGCCAGCAACAGCAGGAGTTTCATCCTGTCCGGTTCGTTTTCATCCAGTTCGGCGCGCAAATGTTGAATATTGTCCCAATGGCGGTGTTTAGCCCAGAGCATTTCTCCCGCCTGTAGCAAATCCCGATGCCGAATGGTCAGTAATTGCCGGATGGCCTGACTTTTGAGCATGGCCAGCCGGTGCAACCATTCGCGCCGTAGCGCATGGGTATCCTCATCTCCCCACGTGGCCGTGCGCAAAGGAGATTCTGCTTCGCAAAATGGCAACAGATGCAGGCAGGCCTGATTGGCTTTCAGGCAGCGCGGAAGGGGTTGTGCCAGTGCGGAGGAGAGATGCAGGGATGTGGCCGTTTGTGACAACTCCGGCATGGTCGCCAGATGTGCGGCATGAGCAGGGTCAAGTCCTGCCTGCCCCACCGTTTTCAATAACCCCAGAAAACGGCTGTTTTCCATACCGGCAATACCCTGTGCGGCCAGTGAATGGCGGAAGTGCCGCAAGCCTGTTCGCTGTCGTTTTATCCAATCCAGCGTCAGCTCGCTAACGGGACAGAGGCGCAACATTTCCTCGGCGAAACGCATAAGGTGCTCCTGCATGGCACGCTGTATCTGGCAGGTGATGTCAGTATCTTCTATTTCCTGCCAGATGGCATGGCGCAAGACGTCTCCATCCAGCATATATTCAGCCATCAACAGGCCCAGAACGATTTCCCCCGTTGCATTGTCAATCAGGGTTTCAAGATGATGCACTGAGCCCAGTCCGAAATGGTTGAGCGTATGATTGGCCGCCATGGTGTGAATAATGTCGGGCGCCAGCGGGTGAGCCTCAATGGCGGAAGAAAACCGTTTGCGGATGGATGCGGGGAAATAGGTTTGCAGCAATGAATCCCGGAAACAGTCATTTTGTACAAAGCAACAGTCCGCCAGACGCTCGTGAATACGGTTTTTCTCATGTCCCAGCAATACAGCCAATTGAGGCCGGAACAACAATGTTTCGTCGACATCCATACCCGGATCAGTTAGTGGGTCGATGCGCGCCTCAGCCAGCAGCAAATCACGCAGCCGGTGCATGCGGGGTGGGTAGGTTTCTGATTCCAGTTCGGCCAGAGTCAGGGCACGTGACTGCTGCAGATTGTCATCCAGACACTGTTCGGTAATGGCGTCCGTCAATGAACGTAGAATCCGGTTGCGGCGAGGCAACGTTAACGACTGACCGCCCGCTTCAGAGAAAAGGATTTTCAGGTTGACCTCGTGGTCGGACATATCCACACCGGCGGAATTATCAATGGCATCCGTGTTGATGTGCCCTCCTCCGGTCGCGTATTCCAGACGTGCGGTCTGGGTGAAACCAAGATTGCCGCCTTCACAAACAACCGTACAGCGTAATGCATCTGCAGTGACGCGCACGGCATTGTTGGCGGGATCGCGTACTTCGGCATCGCTTTCACTACTGCCTTTGACATAGGTACCGATGCCACCGTTATAGAGCATATCTACGGGTGCGGTGAGGATGGCCTGAATCAGGGCTTCGCCGGAGAGAGCATCCTCTTTGATGGCCAGCGCTTCCTTTATTTCGGTGGAAATGGGAATTTTCTTGGCTGTGCGCTCGAAAACGCCGCCACCGGGACTGATGAGCGCGGAATCGTAAGCATCCCAGCCCAGTCCCTGTTCGAACATCCGTCTACGTTCGGCACAGGCTTTGGCCGGGTCGTGCAATGGATCGAGAAATATATGTTTGTGGTTAAAGGCTGCGAGCAGGTGGATATTTGGATTGATGAGCATGCCATTGCCAAACACATCACCGCCCATATCACCAATGCCAACCACGGTGATGGCGTCTTTATATGCATCCATGCCCATGGTGGCAAAATGCTGTGCGGCGCACACCCATGCGCCGCGCGCCGTAATGCCAACCACCTTATGGTCGTAGCCATGCATGCCACCGCTTGCGAATGCATCATCCAGCCAGAATCCGGCCAACCGCGCTTCTTCGTTGGCGAAGTCGGAATAACGAGCGGTTCCCTTGTCGGCGGCAACGACGAGATAGGGATCATTCACATCATCCGGGTGAATGCGGATACCGGTGGGTGGCTCGGCCTCGCCCTGTACGAGATTATCCGTGAGTGCGAGCAGGGCGCGTACGAAAATGCGATATTGCTTGCGTACAAAGGCCTCATCGCAGCCGCAGCGAACGACGAAACCTCCTTTAGCGCCAGTTGGCACAATCTGGCCGTTTTTAACCACCTGTGTTGCCATTAATTCCAGCACTTCGGTACGGAAATCCGCCGGACGGTCGGAGTAGCGCAGCCCGCCACGGGAAATCGGACCGCCCCGGAGGTGTACACCTTCAACATGTATGCCGTGGACGAAGATTTCCCTGTATGGCACAGGCTTGGGCGCATAACTTAATTTCGATGGGTTGATCTTGATGGCTACCGGATCCCAGGGATCACGTGCATAGGCGTTGGTGCGCAGACCTGACTCCACCAGTTCCGCCAGCGCCCTGAACCAGCGGTCGTCTGTCAGGCTCTTTACAGATTCCATTGCCTTGTTAAATTCAAGTCTGACCTGCGCTGTATACGTGGAGGGCATGGCAGGTCTGTGGCGTGCTTCGAACATACGGTACAGGCGGGCCGACACTGCCGCGTGGCGGTTCAGCATGTCCGTCAGCAGCAGCGGGGCGGCATCGGGCATTAACTGCACCAGATGGCCACGTAAAGCAGCGATGACTGCGACCTGCTGGATATCCAGTGCGGCGGATAGCACCAGTGAATTGACGATATCGTCATCCGCTTCCTCGTTCATCACATGATCCAGAGCCAGGGTCAGGCGACCGCTATCCTCGGGATGCAATTCTCGTGGATAGGTGCAGTGCAGACTGCTCAGGTATAAGGTGTTATCACCTTCCTTAAATTCCACCACGGCTTCCCGCATCGCGGTCAGGCCAAATCCATGAATCGTGGACACCAGTTGTCCAAGGGGTTGTGGCTTGCAGGTGAATATCTGGATATCAACACCTTCGCCGACCTTCCGGATATGAACACGTGTACGGTTGTGAGTGCGTACCCAGTTCAGAGCTCGCATATCCGAAATAAACTGTTCGGGTGGAAACAGGTTTTGGTACACGGGAGGCAGGCGTTCGAGGCGGGCAAGCGTGGCGGGGATGTCGAGCACCTTGGCATGCTGAAGTACATGGGTTTTGGCCAGATCCTTCCAGAAAATAACGGCTTCCTGAACCGCCCTGGACACTGCTTTGGCATCAGGCATGCCTGTAGAAGTGCAGGGAATCAACAGAACCCTGTGGCTGCCAATGCCAATCGATTCATGATTATAAGGGGTAAGGCCAATGGTTGTAAATGCGTTGAATATTTGCTTGAGCACATTGGGTCCAAAGCGGTCAGTCGGCAGGCTGGCCAGCACGATATGCATGGTTCCGGGGACAGGGTTGAACAGGGTTGTGTGTGTCTGAACCGGTCCTGTCAAATCAGCGAATGCCTTTAAGGGACCGGGCCATGCCTTGTAAGGCGTGGACAGCAACAGGGATTTTGGCAAGCGGTCGAATAACGTACGGATTTCGCGCCGGTAAAAGGCCGAGTGAGCCAGCAATGGAATTTTGAGTAGTTTTTTCCAATGCTGGCGAAGGACGGGGATACGACTGGCGTTGGCATGCCGGGCACTGCGAGAAAAATGCCCCAGCAGGATTGCGCTTACAAGATGCTGATTCTCCTTCCAGCTAATCCGTACGGTTTCCAGCGCAGCAGCGCTGTACAGATAATGCTGACTTGCCGGGAAATGCAGCCACTCGACACCTGCTTTATGCGCGGGTTCCAGCATTCCGGCTTCATCTTTTAATCCTGCAACGATGTGTTCCAGTACCTGGCGGTTACGGAATAACCCCAATTTCCGGGAGGGTGTTTGCATGCCAAAGAAAATATACCGGTCATTGCCCATCCAGCGTAGCAATTCGGCGGCCTCCACAGCATCCGGTTCAAGATGATCCGCTAGCGAATAAAGCATGGCGTGCATGGCCGGAAAATCATGAACGGACGCATCCACCGCGCGTAAAACAGCATTCAGGTCACGCGCCAGCTTTTTTCCTTCCGGCAGCAAGGTAGCGGAAACATGAATGGCAATGAGCATGAAGTGGTCCTGTTTTTGCCCGTCCGGCGGATGGATGGCTGTTGTATGGCCGCTTTCATCGTATTCCAGGTGGAAAACCATGGTTTGCTGTTCCAGAGGCTGAATGCCACGTCGTGCGAAATAGCCTTTGATGGCATCCAGATAGAAGGCCTGGTCGGGACAACGGATGGTGAACACATGGCGGTGCAAATGCTCATGACTGATTTGCCGCCAATGCATCACCGTACGTTTTTTCCGGGATTCCAGTAACAGGCCGATAAAATCATGAATCAGTGCGGCGGCAAGCCGCGGAGCTGGCACAGGAAGGTGTTGCCGTTTTCTCGCTTCGGCCAGTGCATCGATCAGT
This sequence comes from Zetaproteobacteria bacterium, assembly GCA_036985955.1. GTDB lineage: Bacteria > Pseudomonadota > Zetaproteobacteria > Mariprofundales > Mariprofundaceae > JAUZQZ01. The sequence continues at coordinate 5,922 of BTQQ01000038.1, forward strand.
TGTTTACGCAGATTTCGCATGTGCCCATTGTAGCCTGAACTATTCATAAATGCTTTCACCGTTATTATTGATGGTGCAAGGGAACGAAGCGGACCAGCATCATGTCCTTCTGCACAATGTCCCCGTCATGTTTTTCCAGCAGCATAAGATGCTGCGCCAGAAACTGGCGGCCAACCGGAATGACGAGCCTGCCGTCCTCTCCGAGTTGTTCCATGAAGGAAGGCGGTATCTTTGCCGCTGCAGCGGTGACGATGATGGCATCAAATGGCGCTTCATCGCGCCAGTCCTCGCTGCCGTCACCGCTTTTGACGCTGATATTGTCATAGCCGAGCGATTGCAGGGTCTGCTCTGCCTGTTTCGCCAGCACCGGTTCGATGTCTATGGTATAAACATGGCGAACCAGACGGGAAAGTACGGCTGCGCCATAGCCCGAACCCGTACCCACTTCCAACACACAGTCGTTTTCTCCAAGGCGTGCGATCTCGCACATGTATGCCACTATGTAAGGCTGGGAAATCGTCTGGTTGCAGCCAATGGAAAGCGGATGATCCGCATAGGCTGCCCGGGGATCAACCTCCGGGACAAATACATGCCTTGGTACGCTGCGCATGGCTTCAAGCACGCGTGCGTCGCGTACGCCGCGGGCTTCAATCTGTTCCGCTACCATGGTTTCACGTAACGCCTGAATGTCCATGTTTTCCCCCCTGATTTGTGTCCGGCGCAAAGCCGCGGCGCAGGGTATTCTCCGTCACCGTTTTGGCCTGCATGAATTGCAACAGATAATCCGGTCCGCCCGCCTTGTATCCCATGCCGCTCATGGCAAAACCACCAAAGGGCTGGCGACCCACCATCGCACCGGTGATTTTACGGTTCAGATACAGGTTCCCAACATCAAGCGATTGCCTTGCTGCCGTCAGGTGCGCCGGACTGCGGGAATAGACGCCGCCGGTCAGGGCATAGCGGGTGCCATTGGCTATGCCGATGGCTGCGCCGAAGGTCTCCGCACGCAGCACGGCCAGTACCGGTCCGAAGATTTCCTCCTGTGCCAGGGCATCGGTGGCGGACACCTCCGTGAAAACGGTTGGCGGGACAAAATAGCCGTCACCAGACGAAGGCATATCCGCTTGCGCCGCCAAACGGGCGCTGCTCTTGCCTGCCCTAATCCGTTTCATGATGCGGGTTTTCGCGGATTCGGAAATGACCGGACCGACGAATGTGTCCGGCTCTTCGGGAGGCCCGATAATCAGGCTTTGAACGCCTTTTTTCAAACGATGAACCAGCGCATCATGGATATTCCCCACCGTAATGACACGCGAACAGGCTGAACATTTCTGGCCTGCGTAACCGAAAGCGGATGCCAGAATACCGGCGACGGCGTCGTCCATGTCCGCATCCGTATCCACAATGATGGCGTTCTTGCCACCCATTTCGGCGATTACCTGTTTGACATGGCGTTGTGCGTCCACGTCGCCGGCCGCCAGTTGTCGGATACGGCAACCTGTTTCCATGGAGCCGGTGAAGGCGATGAGGTGCACATCCGGATGACGAACCAGATATTCACCCAGACTGGCCCCTTCTCCCGGCAGGAAATTGACCACGCCATCGGGGATATCGGCCTGTTGCAGCAATTCAATCAACCGTGCGGCAATAACGGGCGTTTGTGAGGAGGGTTTCACGATGGCCGTGTTTCCGGCTGCCAGACTGGCGGCCAGCATGCCGGTAAGGATAGCGAGCGGGAAATTCCACGGAGGAATGACGACTGCGATGCCACGCGGTTGCCAGGTGTAACGGTTGGTTTCTCCGGCTACGTCGAAACGATGTCCTCCCTCCATGGCCTCGGCCTGTCCGGCATAGTAGCGGAGATAATCCATGGCCTCGGTCACGTCGGCATCGGCCTCGCGCCATGGCTTGCCGGCTTCCAGAATTTCCCATGCGGCGAACGTGTCCCGTTGTTCACCCAGCAACAGGGCCGCCCGGCGCAGTATCCCGCTCCGTTCAGAGCTACGCATTTGCCTCCAGTGTAGCAAAGCGCTGTTGGCCGCTTCAACGGCGGCATCCGCTTCAGCAGTTCCGGCCGCAGCCGTGGTTCCGATAATTTCAGCAGGGCAGGCGGGATTGACCGATGTGATGGTGGCCGATGTTTCCACCTGTTGTCCGTTAATCACGAGGGGATAATGTTGTCCCAGTTTCGCGCGTACCTGCCGGATGGCTTGCTCCAGCCCTTCGCGTTCTGCAGCTTGCGTGAATCGGCGCACCGGTTCGTTGCGGAAAGATGATGTTGCCGGAGCCACTGGTGTGGGTTTGGTCTTTGCCGGAACCGCCAGCAGTTCCTCCTCCGGGCGGTTTTCTTCCCATGCCAGACGCAGAAAGGATGTATTGGCCGAGTTTTCCAGCAGCCGCCGAACGAGGTAGGCCATGCCGGGAATAATGGGGCCGACCGGCACATAGATGCGCAAGGGGTGTTCCGTTGCGGCCAAAGCCGCCTGTAAATCTTCCGCGATGCCGTAGAGCATCTGGAACTCATATTCCGGCGGGACGAGCTTGTGTTCCTCAATCCATACCAGCGCCAGCGCAATGCTGCGCACATTGTGGCTGGCAATCACGGGTTTGACGCTATGGTGGTGTGCCATCAACAGCTGAAGGCAGCGCTCATAGCTTGCATCCGTCTGCCACTTCTCTTCCCTCACCGGCACTTCCCACCCCTCGCGTCTGGCGACAACCGTTTCCTCATCCCAATATGCGCCACGCACCAGCCGGACATGGATGGGCGAGCCTCGCTGTTCCGCCCATTCGATGAGGGCTTCAAGATCGGTTTCGGTATGTTTCAGATAAGCCTGAAGGGCAATGCCGCAGTCAGGCCAGTCCGCGAATTCCGGTTCGCTCAGGATTTCCCGGAACGTACGCAAGATGATTTCCCGGGTATCGAAGCGCTCCATATCGAGCGTGATACCTCCGCCACGTTCTTTGACTGCCCGCAGAATGGGTCTGAGCCGTGCGCGGATGGCCTTGCTGCTGTGTTCCGGCGCCAACGGGTTGATTTGTGAATACAGCGAGGAAGCCTTGATGGACAAATGCAGCTTTTCACCGACGGCTTTGAGCTTTGCAGATAAGGCTTCAATCAAGTCAAGGTATTGCTTCTGGTAGTGGTCCGCTTCTTCTTCGGAGAGCACGGCCTCACCCAGAATATCCAGCGATGCCTGCATGCCTGTCTGGTGCAAATGCTCAATGATCCGATAAGCATCATCCGCATTTTTCCCGGCGATAAATCGGCTGCCGATTTGTTTGACTGCCTTGCGCACAAGAGGAGCGACCAGATGTGCGGCGATTCTGCCTCCGGTATGTTCCATTCCCCATTTGACGCCTTCGGGAAGGGGGAAGTCGCCACCGGCAAAATATTCGTTCAGGTGGTGCGCCAGTTCCCTGTTGTCATTCAGTGTGGGCAATACGTCGATAAAGCGCAGGGCCTGAACGCGGAAATCCGCATTCTCGCCCAGCCGTTGCATAAATTGATGCAACCAGCGCTCGGCGACAGGTTTCCGTTGTCCTGCGGTCCTTGCCTGCTGTAGAAGTTCATGCCCGATCGCCTCGATACGGGATTGCAGCTTTTCGGCTTTCATTATACACGCCTCTACTATTGGTGTAGCTGACGGAGGCGGTCTTACGCAAGGCGTTCGTTACTACATGGCCCTTATGTGAACAGGCCCTAGCCACTTGTGCTGGTTGAATGAATGACGCTTTAGAGCTTAAAAATACGCATTCAGTTTCATTTCAGCTTCAAGTCATAGGGTCCGCAGCATGCTATTGACGGATGACATGATTTAATGAACAGACACAAGGTTGAAGTTTGGGGCGTATCCCTTCGATTATTCCACTGGCTTTTAGCGGTATCACTTTTTACATCATGGTGGGCAGAAGGACGTAATATTCGCTTGCACATCCTTGCAGGTTGCGTCATTGCCGGACTTCTATTGTACCGGCTTATTTGGGGCTTTTTGGGTGAAAGATATGCACGTTTTTCTTCTTTCCGCCCATCATTATTGACCATGAAAAACCACTTATTTGATCTGATACGTTTCAAGTCCGGGAACGATGTTGGCCATACACCTATTGGTGGTCTCATGATTTTTATGCTTCTGACAATCCTGCTTCTCCTTGTCTTATCCGGTTTTGCGCTCATGGGTCTGCAAATGGATATAGGCCTGTTCTCCGGGTGGCATACCAGCTTTGCAACAGAGGTTTTGATCCAGTCTATACATGATTGGTGCTTTGAAATTTTATTGGTTCTTATTGCTATTCATTTGGCCGGCGTTGTTGTGGAAAGTCTGCTTCAACGATCTAACCTCATTACAGGCATGTTTACAGGTAAGAAAATAATAAAGGAGAAAACAAACTTATGAAGAACTTCATAATGATTATCATGTTATTCCTAAGCCAGACAGCTATTGCCAATGAGAACAGTGTACAAACGCTGCTGGATCAATATCACAGCGAGGGTGCAACCCGGTTTGATGCCAACAAGGGAAAAACCATGTGGCACGAGCAGCACTTCCAGGAAAAGTTGGGGAAGCAAGTGAGCTGTGCAACATGTCATACCCGCAATATACGAAAAACTGGCGAACATGTTCGCACAGGAAAGCTCATTGAGGCGATGGCTGCAAGTGTAAATCCCGAGCGCTTTCAAGATACAAAGAAAATTGAGAAATGGTTTAAACGAAACTGTAAATGGACTTGGGGTCGTGAATGTAGTCCACAGGAAAAAGGTGATTTTCTGACCTTTTTTCAATCTCAATAAATATATCTGTGCATAACATCAGTTTATAAAAAAAACAAGGAGACGATCATGAAACAAAAAGGATTATGGGGTACACTGTTGTTCTTTGGCTGCATTACACTCTCTATGGCTACGCTGGCATGGAGTGACGGCTGGGGGTGGGGAGAGCATGAAGAGCAAGAAGGAAAAGGTTTTTTGCGACAAACCGCCGGTGTCGCACCTGTGATGAACAAGGCCTATGAGAATGAATGTGCCGCCTGTCATTTTGCTTACCCGGCAGGCTTTTTGCCCGAACGCTCATGGATAAAAATAATGGGCACACTGGATGATCATTTTGGCGAAAACGCCGAGCTTGATGCGCAAACAATTACTGAAATTGAAACATATTTGCGAGGCCATGCCGCCGACCAAATTCCCAATCGCTTCAGTCGCAGCATTGTACGCTCAATCGGCTCTCAAGACGTGCCATTACGCATCACCGACACTCCCTATTTTCGTCGAAAACACAGGGAAATGCCGTCACGTATGATTAAGGGCAACCCGAAAGTGCGCTCATTCTCAAATTGTCTTTCATGCCATACTGGAGCTTCACGAGGCTCATTCGATGAGCACAGCGTGAATATCCCCGGATATGGGCGTTGGGACGACTAACCCGCTTACGTATGGTTGCTTCTACGATGGTTATCATCGCAGGAGTGGCCGTGCCTCATGCGCTGGCAGACGATATCGATCAAGTGCGTAAGTTACGCAGCACAGAAAGTATTTTACCACTATCTCAGATTCTCAAAAATATTAAAACAACATTTCCCGGCACTTTATTGGATGTGGAACTGGAATATGAGGAGGGAAAGTTCATTTACGAAATCGAGATACTCGGCCATGATCGTCACATTCAACATTTGGAAGTTGATGCGCGCACGGGCAAACTTCTTACTGGAGAAAATGACTAATGCGCTTGCTTCTTATCGAGGATGATGCAGTCTTAAATCAAGAATTGAGCAATCAATTACGCGAACATGGGTTCGCAGTCGATAGTGTACAACAAGGTGTGGATGGCGCATTTATGGGAGAGGTTGAGCCCTATGATGTGATCATTCTTGATCTTGGGTTGCCCGATTTACCGGGTTTGGAAATTCTACCCAAATGGCGCAGCAAGAATATAGTCACCCCCGTGCTTATCCTGACTGCACGCGGAGCATGGCATGAGAAAGTGGAAGGGTTTAGAGCTGGCGCAGATGATTATCTGACCAAGCCTTTCCACGTTGAGGAGCTTTTGGTGCGGTTACAGGCTTTGATACGACGTGCAGCAGGCTTGAGCAACACCAGTATCACTATTGGCGGATTGCTTCTGGATGAATCAAGCCAGTCCGCTCATTGGACACCCACAAAGGGAGAAAAAGAACTCATTGAACTAACCGGTATTGAATTTCGTCTGTTACGCTACCTTATGTTACATCCCAGGCGGGTGTTTTCAGCTACGCATTTGGTGGAACATATCTATGACTTCAATGATGAAAAAGAGAGCAATGTCATTGAGGTTTATATCAGCAGATTAAGAAAAAAGTTTGGTAAAGAGGCTATCTGTACCCGCCGGGGGCAAGGTTACTACCTCAACCCTGATGCCTTATGAATAATAAGTAGAGATAGCTCATGTATTCACTTAACAGACGTTTAACCTTGAGTCTCGCAGGCAGCCTGGCACTATTTTTTGTACTTCAAACTGTAATGATTGATTGGGAAGTGGAGAGGCTAAGTGAACAAAATCTGATCTCGCGGCTGGAACATGACCAGAAAGCCCTTCTCACAGCCCTTAACTGGCAACCTCCGGCCAAACCAACACTCAACCCGAGCCGTATTCCTGACATTTATACACGCGCTTTTTCAGGGCATTATTATGAGATTATGGTTGCAAATCATACATTACGGTCCAGGTCGCTTTGGGATGAAAAACTCATCAAAACAGAGGCTCCATTGGTGCGTGATGTGACAGGACCACAAGGACAACTTCTGCTTATCCTTTCACAAGACTTCACGATGCATAATGAACCGGTAACGATTCGCATAGCAGAAGATATTTCACATCTCAATGCAATGACTG
>BTQQ01000039.1:0-12592 GCA_036985955.1 Zetaproteobacteria bacterium
AGTTTTTTAATCATGGTTTCCTCCTGATTGAATCAATCTACAGAAATAACGTTATAACGATAATATAACTATGTCAATCCACCACATGGCCGGGCAGTTCCAGATCAGCGAGCAATGCCTGCTGCATTTGTTCTCTATGATCCGGAAAAAAGTGCCCTGCATCCTTGATGGTATGCAAATGCACATTTGGCAGCATCTTTACGGTAGCCGCCACAGCCACATACGGGACAATCTCATCTTTTGTACCTGAAACAACGGTGATGGGCCGCGACTCACCCTGCATGAAGGAAAAATCCCAGTGATTCACGGCAGGCGCCACGGCAAACATGCGTTCCACCTGCGCATCCCTGCGTGCTGCCTGCAATCCCGCATAACAACCAAAGGAAAAACCGGCTAACCACAGTGGCGCATCCGGAACTTGAGCGTTCAACCAGTTCAGTGCCCAGGCCGTATCATCCGCCTCGCCCCTGCCCTCGTCCCAAATACCCTCACTTTGCTCTACGCCTCTGAAATTGAAGCGCAACACGCTACATCCCCTGTCCCCGAAAGCCTGCGCCATCCAATAGACCACCTTGTTGCGCATGGTTCCGCCATATTGCGGATGCGGATGGCAAAGCACGACAGCGGGCGCATGTTCATCACCCTTCCGGTACAAACATTGCAGCTTGCCGACCGGGCCGGGTATGAAAAGTCTTTGATGTGGCATTAACCTGAATTATTTATGAATGGTTCAGATTAGAGGTTGAAAAAGGAGACATAACGCTCCGGGCTGAACCCCACCTCGATATTATCGTTGCATTCCAGCACTGGCCGCTTGATAAGGCTTGGGTTTCTGGCCATTAAACGAATGGCTTTATCCTCATCCACATCCTGTTTATCAGCATCAGACAATCTGCGCCAGGTTAATCCCCGCTTGTTAAGCAGGATATTCCAATCTGTTTTTTCACACCATTCAGCGAGCTTGTTAGCACCGAGACCCAATTTTTTATAATCATGAAATTGATAATCAATACCCTGTGTCTCCAGCCAGCGAAAGGCTTTTTTCATGGTATCGCAGTTTCTGATACCAAAAAGCTCAGGGCCTGTTGGCAATTAGCCGCTCAAACCAAGCACATGTTCCATGCCATACCATCCGGCACGCTGATCCATTAGCCAGTGTGCGGCGCGCATGGCGCCTTTGGCAAATACCATGCGATCAGCGGCAATATGCCCGATTTCAATGCGTTCCTCATCAGATACGAACATTGCCTTGTGCTCGCCAACCAGATTTCCTGCGCGCACAACGGAGAAACCGATACTGCCGGTCTCGCGTTCACCGGTGATACCTTCGCGTGAGAATACCGCCACTTTATCAAAGTCCACACCACGCCCCCAGGCAAGGGTTCGCCCCATCGCCAGCGCAGTGCCGGATGGCGCATCTACCTTGTGTTTGTGGTGTGCTTCAAAGATTTCCGCATCATATTCCGGACCCAGAACCTGTGCTGCCTGCCGAATCAATTGCAGCGCCAGATTGACCCCGACTGAATAATTAGCTGCCATGACCGTCGGACATTCAAGCAGGACATTGCGAAGATCCTGCAACTGTTTAACCGAAAGTCCCGTGGTACCAATCACCATGCGCATGCCACGCTTTGCCACAAATTCGGCATGCGCCATCAATGCCTCCGGTGCAGTGAAATCAATCAGCACATCGGCTTGTGGAAGTGTGGCAACATCATCGACAAGTGTAATCCCCAGCGCGCCAATACCGGCCACCTTGCCAGCATCACCACCAACAAAGCCTGATCCCGGGCGTTCGGTCGCCCCCACAAGCTCTGCATCTTCTGATTCAGCGACAGCGCGCACCAGCATGCGCCCCATCCGGCCGGAAGCTCCCGTTACAATGACTTGCATCATGGCTTAACCTCTCTCGCCAAATCGTCCCAGAATTGTTTGGCTTTATCCAGAAAGGATGTGCGCTCGGGATAAACGTCATCTCCTGTCTCTGCGGCAAACTCACGCAACAACTGCTCCTGTTTTTTGCTCAACTTCCTGGGTACGGCAACATGTACATGCACATACAGATCGCCGGTCTGGTTTACACGAATATCCGGTACGCCCTTGCCGCGTAACCGGAACACTTTGCCGCTTTCAGTACCTGCCGGAATCCGGATTTTTACACGGCCGCTTAAAGTCGGGGCATCCACCTCCGAACCCAACGATGCCTGCGGAAAAGTAATCGGCATATTACAGTGCAAATCAGCGCCATCGCGCTCGAAGATCGCATGCTTTTGAATCCGGATAACAATGTACAAATCTCCTGTCGGGGCGCCTTGCATGCCCGCTTCCCCTTCACCGCCTACACGTACCTGTGCACCGTCATAAACCCCCGGCGGAATACGAACCTTCAGTGTTTTGGTTTTGCGTACACGCCCCACCCCACCACACTCGACACAGGGAGAATCAATCTTTGTACCCTGCCCCTGACATTCCGGGCAAGTACGCCGGACAGCAAAAAAGCCCTGTTGCATCTGTACCTGTCCATGGCCACCACAAGTACGGCAGGGTACGGGACGAGTACCCGGACGTGCTCCGCTTCCATGGCAGGTTTCACAGGCGACATGTCTGGGAATATTCAGTTCCACCTCACGGCCATTGGCTGCATCCTCCAGGCTCATGTCCAGTTGATAACGTAAATCCGCGCCACGGCTGGTACGGCCACCACCACCGCCGCCAAAACCAAAGATGTCACCAAACACATCGCCGAACACATCACCGAAGTCGCGAAACGCCTGTGATTCCTGGAAGCCACCGCGTGCCCAGAAATCATGCATCTGGTCATCGACGCCTGCATGCCCGTATTGATCGTAGCGGGCGCGCTTGTCCGTATCGGACAGCACCTCATAGGCTTCAGTGACTTCACGGAATCTTTCGGCTGCCGCATCATCGTCCTTGTTCCGGTCCGGATGATATTTCATGGCCAGTTTGCGGTAGGCTCGTTTGATCGTATTGATGTCCGCGCCCTTCTCTACTCCGAGAATTTCATAATAATCGCGTTGTGTCGGCACGCCATCTCCTTACCATATTGAACTAAGCTTCCCTCTCTTCCATAACGCCAAGAGCCTCCGCACCACAAAACCGCAGAACAACGGTCAGGAAATGCGAAGGCATTGGCCTTGTCAGACGATTTACTTCTTGTCGTCCACCACCTCGGCGTCAACGACCTCGGCATCCTCAGCCTTATTGGCGGAATCTCCCGCACCGCCCGGCGCATCGCCACCTTCCGGCGTGGCAGAAGCCTCGGCCTGCATCTGCTTGTAAATCTCTTCGCCAAGCTTCTGTGACTTCTGCGCCAAATCCTCTTCAGCCTTCTTGATGGCCCCGCTATCGCCGCCTTCCAGCGCCTTCTTCAATTCGGCCAGCGCATCCTCAATGGATTTACGGGTATCCGCATCCACCTTATCGCCATGTTCCTTCAGTGACTTCTCGGTGGAATACACCAGCGCGTCGGCACGATTGCGGGTCTCAATGATTTCTTTCTGCTGTTTGTCCTCCTCGGCATGCGCCTCGGCATCCTTCTTCATCTTTTCAATCTCGTCCTCGGACAAACCTGAACCGGACTCAATGCGAATGGAGGTTTCCTTACCTGTACCCTTGTCTTTGGCATGCACATGGATGATGCCATTGGCGTCGATATCGAAGGTCACCTCGACCTGTGGCATGCCGCGTGGAGCCGGGGCAATACCTTCCAGATTGAACAGCCCCAACTGCTTATTGGCTGAGAAAATATCACGCTCGCCCTGCGCCACCTTGATAGTAACCGCTGTCTGGTTATCGGCAGCCGTGGTATATATCTGGCTCTTCTTGGTCGGAATCGTCGTGTTCTTCTCGATGATCTTGTTGAAAAGACCTCCTTCCACCTCAATCCCCAGTGATAGCGGCGTCACATCCAGCAGTAGAACATCGGTCACATCACCGGTCAGCACCGCACCCTGAATGGCTGCGCCGATCGCCACGACCTCATCCGGGTTCACGCCCTTGTGCGGTTCACGACCGAAGAATTCAGCCACTTTTTGCTGCACCAGCGGCATGCGTGTCTGGCCGCCCACCAACACCACTTCATGAATGTCCGCGGCCTTCACGCCCGCATCCTTCAATGCCTGCTTACACGGCGCGATGGTGCGATCAACCAGGTCGGACACCATATTCTCGAATTTGGCGCGCGTCAGCTTGATCAACAGATGTTTGGGGCCAGATGCATCGGCCGTAATGAACGGAAGGTTCACTTCGGTTTGCTGCCCACTGGACAATTCGATCTTGGCCTTCTCGGCTGCCTCTTTCAGACGCTGCAACGCCAGCTTGTCAGTCATCAGATCAACGCCGTGCTCCTTTTTAAATTCATCAGCCAAGTACTGGATAATACGCTGATCGAAATCCTCGCCGCCCAGAAAAGTGTCGCCATTGGTCGCTTTCACCTCAAATACACCATCGCCAATTTCCAGGACGGAAATATCGAAGGTGCCGCCGCCCAGATCGTAAACCGCAATCAGATGATTCTCCTCGGTCTTGTCCAGTCCATAGGCCAGTGCTGCTGCTGTCGGCTCGTTGATGATGCGCTGTACATTCAGGCCGGCAATCGCACCGGCGTCCTTGGTCGCCTGACGCTGCGAATCGTTGAAGTAAGCCGGCACGGTAATCACCGCATCCGTCACTTTCTCACCCAGATAATCTTCAGCGGATTGTTTCATTTTCTGTAATGTGATGGCGGAAATTTCCTGCGGACTCATCTTCTTGCCATCGGCCTCAATCCATGCGTCGCCATTATCGGCGGCCACCACGGGGTAGGATACCAGAGACTTGTGGTGTTCCGTTTCCTTTGCATCCGCCTTGCGCCCGATCAGGCGCTTGACGGCATAAAATGTCTTGTCCGGATTGGTCACCATCTGCCGCTTGGCCGGAGCACCGACCAGGCGCTCATCGTCTTTGGTGAATGCCACAACCGACGGCGTGGTGTTATCACCCTCGCTGTTGGGGATGACCTTGGCCTTATCGCCTTCCATCACGGCCACGCATGAGTTTGTAGTGCCCAGATCAATACCGATTACTTTTGCCATTTCTTTTCTCCATTTATTCCAGAATCAAATACCTTTCAGACTTTATGGGGGTGTTCTGAAGTTATTTCAACCCCTGCCGTGAATATACGGACCAAATGCAAAGCTCCGGGTGAATGGGTGGCAATGATTGTTACGGAGCTTGGCAAGGGAACACCATTTCCTACACATCGCGCCTTGACCCAAACTACCTGTGGAACTCTGCATATGGCTTTTATTTATGAAGATATCAGTATCTCCTGAATTACTTCTGACCTTCGTCCCTGGCAGGGCCGCCGGACACGAGCACCTTTGCCGGACGTATCAACCGTCCATGCAATGTGTATCCGGCCACATGCTGGCCAATCACTGTTCCTTCCGGTTCGTCCGAAGGCATTTGCGACAATGCTTCATGCCGGTGCGGATCAAAGGTTTCTCCCACGGCGTCAATCCGTTCCACCTCAAACTTCTTCATTATGCCGTGCCAACTGTCCAGCGTCAGCCGCACGCCCTCCCGCAACCCCGCTTCATTGCCCTGCTCGACATCCAGCGCACGCTCCAGATTATCCACCACGTCGAGCAGCGCCGTGGCAAATTTCTCAACGCCAAACTTGTGTGCGTCCGCAACATCCCGTTGGCTTCGCTTACGCAAATTATCCATTTCCGCATGCGCACGCAGCAATTTGTCTTTCAACTCGGCAATTTCATCCTGTGCGGCCTGCAATGCATCAATAGCTTCTTCCTCCGGGCCTTGTTCCCCGGCTTCGGGCTTGCCCGCCGCGCCCGGTTGTTCTACTTCACCGGTTTCTGCCTGTTTCTGTTTTTTCTGCTTTGTTGTCTTGCTCAATTCATATCTCCCAATATTCGACTCACCCATTTAGCCGTACAGTCCACAATAGGCACGATTCGCTCATAGTGCATGCGTTTCGGCCCAATCACGCCCAATGTACCCACCGCATTCATGGGGCCTTCATAACGCGAGAGCACCACCGAAACCTGCTCCATATCCACCAATGCATGTTCGCTACCGATGAACACTTTCACACCACGTTCCTCACGCTCAACCTGCTCCACCAGATGTAGCAAATGTTCCTTTTCCTCGAAAGTTGCAAGCAACGAACGAACCGTATCAATCACACCGAACTCCGGTATCTCAAGTAGTTGCCGTTGCCCGCTGACGAACATATCATCCTGACGTTTTGTAGGGTCCTCCGTCCAGCGTTTCAAGTCTTCCAGCAATCTCCCGATATGCATCCGGTCCGATTCCATTTCATGCCGCAAACGCCGCCGGGCCTCGGCCAGATCACAATCACATAGCAGGTCGTTCAAACGTATCACAATTCGACGCAATTCATCCTCGCCGATTTTTGCAGGACGATGAATCAGACGGTTTTGAACCTCACCTGAGTCCGTGATAATTACTGCCAGAAGCCGTTCGGAACTGACCGGTACCAGTTCCAGTTTATGAATTTGATGAACGGCCTGCTCATGCACCCACACCAATCCGGCAAAATGCGTCAAATTCGCCAATTCATCAGTCGCTCGCTTTAGCAGGCGTTGTTGTCCTTCGGCATGGTTCAAATGCCCTGAAACGGCCTGTTCCATAGCCTGCTGCATATCGGTATCCATGACCATCAGCGTATCCACAAAATAACGCAGTCCCGTATCGGTGGGGATCCGCCCTGCCGAAGTGTGTGGTGAACACAGCAAGCCATGCTTCTCAAGATCGGCCATGACATTGCGAACGGATGCAGGACTCAAATCCAGACCGCCCTGCTCCGCAACCGTACGCGACCCCACAGGCTGACCCGTATCCAGATAAGCCCGAACGACTTCACCCAGAATCTGTTCGTATCGTTCTTTCATACCTGATGTCCTGTCCCATAAATACGTTGCCTCTCGGAACCCGGCCCATGGACCGGACTCCCTTCGAACAAGGCTGGATACTGAATATATTCCTGTCTCGTATGCATAAGCTGATTGCTGGCACTCTAGCGCTAGCCATGCCATTGACAACGCCGTCGAAAGGTTTTGACATCCTGATGCTGGAGCTTATAATCCGCCGCCTCTTGAAAAACGGCCACATAACGTGGCCCCAATAATTGGAGTAATATGCATGCGTACTTGGACCTATCGTCCCGGCAGTGTTGAACGCGAATGGTATGTCATTGATGCCCAGGATCTTGTCCTCGGTCGTCTGGCAACCAGAGTCGCCAGCATTCTTCGTGGCAAGCACCGCCCACAATACACACCTCACGCCGATTGTGGTGATCATGTCATTATTATTAATGCGGAAAAAATTCGTGTGACAGGCCGTAAGGAAGCGCAGAAAAACTACTACAGACACAGCCAGTACCCGGGTGGTTTGAAAACCATCACGCTGGAAAAACAGCGCGAGAAACACCCGGAGCGCATCATTGAGGCCGCTGTCAAGGGCATGTTGCCGAAAAACTCTCTGGGCCGGAAAATAATCAGGAAAATGAATGTTTATGCAGGCGACCAGCACCCGCATATAGCGCAGCAACCTAAAACCTTGAGTCTGGACTAAGCGAGGAACAAGCAGATGGCAGAATCCATGTATCGTGGCACGGGACGCCGTAAAAGCAGCGTGGCGCGCGTCATTATTCAACCCGGCAGTGGCAAAGTCGAGGTTAATGGCCGCGACGTCAGCAACTATTTCCCGGTAGAAATCGTCCGCCAGCATGCGCTTTCACCACTAACGTTAACCCAGTTATCCGGACGCATGGATGTGCGCGTCAAGGTGCATGGCGGCGGTATCAGCGGTCAGGCTGGCGCGGTTCGCCATGGTCTGGCCCGCGCACTCATCGAATATGATGTGGGTTTGCGCCCGCAGGTTAAGCTGGCAGGCATGCTCACGCGCGATGCGCGTAAGGTGGAACGCAAGAAATACGGCCTGCATAAGGCAAGAAAGGCACCGCAATTCTCCAAACGCTGATTCCATCGTTTGTATATTCAAGGGAAGGCTTCGGCCTTCCCTTTTTGTTATCCGCGCCTTTTTCATTGATACCACAGTTTTGATGCGTAATATGGCCGAATGAAGACTGTTCCCGTTGCGATTCTGGGTGCCACCGGTTATGCCGGAGGAGAACTAATCCGGCTTATCGAAAGCCATCCACATTTTACCATTGGACATCTCGCCGCCCATTCGCAGGCGGGAAAGAGGGTGTCTGATGTGTTGCCCGGTATCAGCGGTTCGACAGCCGGAATGATCCTGGCCGCCTCCGATGCTCCGCTTCCGGATGGTGTGCAACTTGTATTTACGGCACTGCCGCATGGCGCTGCAGCACAAAGTGTGAAAATGGCACTGGATGATGGCAAAAAGGTGGCCGATCTCTCCGCTGATTTCCGGCACGGAAATCCGGCAACGTACAAATCGGCTTACACAATTGATCATCCGTATCCGGAGCTCCTGGCAGAAGCCGTGTTTGGTCTGACTGAATTCTCCAGAGCTGACGTGTCAAATGCACGACTGGTAGCCAACCCGGGATGTTATCCAACCTCCACTCTGCTGCCACTGGTGCCGCTGCTTAAAGCTGGTGTGCTAAATACTGATCGTATCATTGTAGACTCCAAATCCGGCACATCCGGTGCCGGCAGAAGTGCAAAGACGGACCTGTTGTATTGCGAGGTCAACGAAGGCGTGCGTGCCTATGGTCTGCCAAAACATCGGCATGCATGGGAAATGGATGAATGGGCCGAAGGGTTTTCGGGGCAGGAAATTTCGGTGCAGTTCGTACCGCATATTTTACCCATGACCCGGGGCATGCTCACCACGCTGCATCTTTCCGGTCAAAACCCGGAAGGCTGGCACGCCATACTTGCAGAGACGTTTAGGGATGAACTCTTTGTGAGAATATTGCCGGAAGGCATGCTCCCCTCAACCAAGGCTGTGAATGGCAGTAACCGCTGCGATATCGGATTGGTAGTCACCGGAGAAGACACCTGTGTCGTGGTCAGTTGCCTGGACAATCTGATTAAGGGCGCGGCCGGCCAAGCTATTCAAAACGCCAATCTTATGTTCGGATGGGAAGAGTCCATGGGCCTGTCTGCCACTGCACTCTGGCCCTAGCTCTTCACCTGAAATATTAGATTATGCCTTCATTGCGGCAACTCATTGGAACACTGCGCCGGCCTTTTCAGGTCATGGTCCTGGAACCCCATGGAGGAAAAGCCGTACGGCGTTTCAACATAAGTATTGGCCGTATTCTTCTCATGATGCTGATTCTGGTGCTGGGAAGCAGTGTTGTGACCTGGTTCTATGCGCCACATAATGTTTCCTCTCTTCCTTCCCGTTATTATCAATTGCAACAATCAAACCATGATACAAGTGCGAAGCTGGCCGAGTCCGAAGGTGAATTAAGCCTGAGGGATGCGCAAATAAACGCACTCAAAGCAGAACTGAAGAAAGCAGAGCAACATGCCGATGCCCTGACGCAACGCATACGTGTCTATGAAAGCATTCTGGAGGCACGCAAATCTGGCGGAATCCGTATTCTCCGGGCCAAGGCCCGCTGGAGTAACCCGGGACTCATCACCTATGATATTGTCGTCGTCAAAAGTGGAAATTATCCCCGCAGGATATCCGGCAGTTTGCGCCTTGTCGCGCGCAGCAGTGATGGAAAGGAAGCGACCCTGCATTTGGGAAAGAAAGCGCCGGAGTTGCCTTACCATATGGAAACCCATACCTTCCTGCATGGAAGCTATGCATGGAATCAGGATTGGCGGCCCGACCATCTTCTGATCATCCACCTGAACCGTCAGGGGAAAGTGCGCGAGCAAACCGAAATTGAAATACAGGGAGGCACAACATGAAACATAGAGACTCCATTACTCCAACCGGCTC
Organism: Zetaproteobacteria bacterium; assembly: GCA_036985955.1. Lineage (GTDB taxonomy): Bacteria > Pseudomonadota > Zetaproteobacteria > Mariprofundales > Mariprofundaceae > JAUZQZ01. Next base: position 9,934 of record BTQQ01000039.1, read on the forward strand.
CGAAAACCAGAACATTGATACGCTGATTGGCGAACATTCACACTTTAATGGTGAGCTAAGCTTTGAAGGCGCGGTACGTATTGATGGAAAATTTGAAGGCAATATCCGTTCAACCAACGAGGGCACGCTCATCGTTAGCGAAGAAGCCCAGATTATAGGAGAAGTCGATGTCCCCAATCTACTGCTTCACGGCACCGTTCGCGGTAATGTCCGGGCCACTAAAAGCCTGAAAATCGGTCCAACGGGAAGGCTCAACGGCGACGTGGAATACAGCGTGGTATCACTTGCGGAAGGTGCGGCCGTCAATGGACGATGCAACCGTATTGAAGACAAGGAGCGAGTCAAGCAAGCCGCCAAAACAAGTGCAACAGTCAGCGGTGCGGAGCATTCCCCCCAGCCAGCCTGATTTTCTGACACTCTTTCAATATGATTACGCCCTATCGCCACTGGCAACCGGACGTTGACCCATCAGCCTTTGTGGCAGCTTCGGCCGAGGTGATGGGACGCGTAAAAATTGGTGTGGATTCAAACATCTGGTACCAGTGCGTACTGCGCGGCGATGTACACGATATTGAGATTGGCGCGCGCAGCAATATTCAGGATCATACCGTTATTCATACGAGCGAAGGCATCGCTCCCTGTATTGTCGGTGATGATGTAACCGTCGGGCATCGCGTGATTTTGCATGGTTGTGAAGTGCAGAATCGTTGTCTGGTTGGCATGGGAGCTATTCTCATGGACCAGTCCGTACTCGAAGAAGGTTGTTTCCTGGCCGCAGGTTCTCTGGTACCGGAACGCAAGATATTGCGTGGCGGCTATCTGTATGCCGGTTCTCCGGCACGCGAGCGACGCGAATTAACGGATGCGGAAAAAATATTTCTGATTGCTTCCGCCCGGCATTACGTTGAACTGGCCAGGGCTCACAAACCCGTTTGAACGTGTTACGTGCCGCGATTGATATCGGTTCCAACACCTTCCGCCTGTTGATTGCCCAGCCTGTTACGAATAAACATGCATCCCCTCCCTGGAAAACGGTATATTATACTCACCGCATCGTTCGCCTTGGTGAAGGTCTGCATCATTCAGGAAAATTGTCCGAAGCCGGTATGCGGCGAGCCGCAACTGCGCTGGAAGAATTCGCTGATATTATCACGGCACACAGCATCAAACCGGAGGCAGCCGCCACCGCCGCCACCGCTGCCATACGTGATGCGGAAAATGGAAAAGAATTCAGCCATTGCATCAGGCAGAAAACCGGACTTTATATCCGCATCGTTGATGGCAAAACCGAAGCTTCCATGTCACTTCAGGGCGCAACGGCAGTACTGGAGAGTGGTACACGCAGCAATATGCTGTTGTTCGACATCGGCGGCGGCAGCACCGAATTCATTCGCGCTCACGATAGCATTCTGTGCGATGCCATTAGCTGCAAGCTGGGCGTGGTCCGTCTGGTGGAAGCATATCTGAGCAGTGATCCACCGAATGCCGGAGATTACGCCGCCATGGTCGCTGCCAGCAATCGGCATCTGGATAGTGTTGAACAACATTGGGGAGATGATCGCATCCCCGCATACCTTGTCGGCACGGCGGGTACGGTGACAACACTGGCCGCCATTCATCTCGATCTCGCGCCTTATGATGCCGATGCCATCAACAATCATGTCATCACATGGGTAGATTTTCTTGCATTGCGCGACAGGCTGTTAAGCCTAACCCATGATCAGCGTCAGGCCATGCGCACGATCGAGGAAGGACGCACTGATTTAATGGTAGCGGGACTTGCGATTATCGAAGCAGTCATGACACGCTGGCAATACAGCAAACTGATTGTTGTGGATGCCGGATTACTGGAAGGCGCGTGGATGGCCGCTTTTACTCAATCGAAAAAATGATCAGCCTTGTGCTGGACTGTATCCATACCCTGCTGCACCCGTGCGAGCGCCTCGTTGATGTTATCACCGGCATCCACCACAATGGGATCTCCAAACACAAAAACACCCCGCGAGAACGGTTTTGGAATGTAAAAACGATCCCATGAATTCACCCGCCAGCAACGGCTGGCGGCATAGCAAATCGGCACAACAGGCAGGCCGGTCTTTATAGCCAACTGTACAGTTCCCTTACTCACCGTTTCACGCGGACCTTTGGGGCCATCGGGCGTAATGCCTAAATGACGACGTTGATCTTTTACCGCCCGAATCATCTTCAACATCGCTCTCGCCCCGCCGCGCGTCGTTGAACCACGCACTGTTGGTATGCCAAGAAGGTGCATCGTATCGGCGATAAATCCCCCGTCCCTGTGATCTGAAATGAGCATGTAACCGTGCCACTGCCTGCGGAATGGATGTGGCATCATCAGCATGCGCGCATGCCAGAAGGCATATAGATAAAGTTCCTTTTGTTCCGGCACATAAGCCGGGCCAAGCACTGTCCACCGTATTGTGTGTAAAAAAACATGATAAACCGTGGCAATCATGTGCGGTATAAGCCAAGCAATAAAGCGATCTTTCATACCCTCAGGCGGCAGCCTGCTGTGTTTCAAACTGCATGTGGTACAACTCGGCATACAAACCGCCCTGCTCCAGCAACTCGCTGTGTGTTCCCATCTGGACAATGCTTCCGTCATCCAGCACCACAATACGGTCGGCATGCCGGATGG
>BTQQ01000040.1:0-12472 GCA_036985955.1 Zetaproteobacteria bacterium
TCACAAAGTCACAAAGAAAAACTATTATCTTCTTTGTGCCTTCGTGTCTTTGTGGTTACAACGCTCCTTTGGTGGAAGGGATGCCGGAAACGCGTTCATCTTTTTCTACCGCCATGCGCAGCGCCCGGCCAAAAGCCTTGAATACTGTTTCAATCATATGATGATTGTTACCGCCACGAATTGCATCAATGTGAAGCGTGATCTTTCCATGATTTACAATGGCCTGGAAGAATTCCCTGAACAAATCTACGTCAAAGTCTCCCACGCGCTCCTTGGGGAAGGGAATGTGGTATTCCATGCCCGGACGGCCTGATAAATCCAGAACTACGCGTGATAACGCTTCATCCAGCGGCACATAGGCATGGCCGTAGCGGCGGATACCCATCTTATCGCCCAGAGCGTCATGAAGCGCTTCACCGAAACAGATACCAATATCTTCCACAGTATGGTGATCGTCAATTTCCCGGTCGCCCCGGGCTTCAATGGTTAAATCAACCAGGCCGTGACGCGATACCTGCTCCAGCATGTGATCCAGAAACGGAATAGATGTGTTGATACTGGAAATACCACTGCCATCCAGATTCAGTTTCAGTTCAATATCCGTTTCCCTGGTGGTGCGAGTGATGGATGCGTTGCGGTTAACTGCTTGTTTCACCAATAATCTCCTTCAAGCTTGCAATGAATTGGATGTTTTCTTCGGGCATGCCGATGGTGACGCGCAAACAGTTCTGCAGCAAGCCTCCCGCAGCATGCAGGTTTTTGACCAGAATACCGCGTTGTTTTAGCGCTTCAAATGTAGCATCTGCGTTTGGGACGCGCAGCAATATAAAGTTGGTCTGTGAAGGGAACACCTCGATATTATCCATGGACATCATCGCAGCCAACATCCGGCCGCGATTAGAACGAATCTTTTTTGCCTGCTCTTCGAACACATCGAAATGCTCCAGAAAGAAACGGGCCGAAGCCTGTCCCGGACTGCTGATATTGTAGGGCAGGCGCACCTTGTTCAGTTGGGCGATGGTATCCGGGTGGCCGAGCGCATATCCCAGCCTTAAACCGGCCATGCCCAATTTTGAATAAGTGCGCAACACAATCACGTGTGGTGCAATCATATCGGTATAACTTTCATCGGCGAAGGGGTTATAGGCCTCATCAATGATTAAAAGACCACGAAAATTATCCGCGATTTGCCGAATAGTGTCGCGCGGCCACATATTGCCGGTGGGGTTGTTCGGGCAGGCCAGAAATGCAATGGCAGCTTTCTCTCTGGAACAAACACGCAGGAAAGCATCGGCATTGAGGCTGAAATCTTTTTCCAGCGGCACGCTCGCTACAGGACGTTTCAGCCACCGGGAAATAATTTCATACATGACGAATGTCGGTTGAGGAATCACACATGCACCCTGATCGGCTGCGATCAATGCCATTTGTATAATCTCATCCGAACCATTACCCAAAAGCACCTGATCAGCTTGCAGGCCATCCCTGTCTGCAATGGCATGGCGAAGTTCACTCATCTCCGCATCGGGGTAACGATTAATGTTTACATTGCGAATATGGTTGGCCCATTCATCCCTGAGCGCATCCGGCAAGGAGTAGGGATTCTCCATCGCATCAAGCTTGATGAGCCCGCTTGCATCCGGAACATGGTAGGCGGCAAGCTGTTTGATGTCGTTACGAATCATTCTGCATCCTTCAGGCGCAGTTCCACGCTCAGGGCATGCGCTGTAAGTCCTTCCCGATGCGCCAGATGTGCGGCGGTGGGGCCCACCGCAAGCACGCCTTCACGATCAGCCCGGATGACACTGCTGCGCTTAATAAAATCATATACGCCAAGCGCGGAGGAGAAACGTGCCGTGCGATTGGTCGGCAGCACATGATTGGGGCCAGCGACATAATCTCCCAGTGCTTCCGGTACGAAATGACCAAGGAAAATAGCTCCAGCATGGCGAATATAAGGCAACAGAATGTCCGGATCCTCCAATGCGAGCTCCAGATGTTCCGGTGCAATACGGTTCACCACATCTGCGGCACTGGCCAAATCCGGCACATGAATCAGTGCACCATGCGTTTCAGCAGATTTTCTTGCAATATCAGCGCGGGAGAGGGTGGCCAGGAGTGCCTCAATTTTGCTTGCCACGGCTTCAATCAAGCTTTTATCGGTCGAAATAAAGATGCTCTGAGCAGCTTCGTCGTGTTCAGCCTGTGAGAGAAAATCCGCCGCCAGCCATTCCGGATTTCCACTATCGGCCACGACAACGATTTCCGAAGGACCTGCGATCATATCAATGCCGCAGATGCCGAACACCTGCCTTTTAGCTGCGGCAACATAGCGATTGCCGGGGCCAACAATTTTGTCCACAGCGGGAATCGTTTCCGTGCCGTAGGCCAGCGCAGCTACAGCCTGTGCGCCACCAACGGCAAAGATGCGCTGAACACCACTGATATGTGCGGCAGCTAATACCAAATCATTGATTTCATTGCCCGGTGTCGGGACCACCATGACGATTTCCTCTACGCCGGCCACACGGGCCGGAATGGCGTTCATCAACACGGATGAAGGGTAGGCGGCCTTGCCTCCCGGAACATAAAGACCGGCGCGGTCCAGTGGCGTGATGCGTTGACCCAGCGTAAGGCCGATATCATCGGTGAATTCCCAGTTTTCCTGGCGTTGATGTTCATGATAAGCGCGAATACGTGAGGATGCGAGCTCCAGTGATTCACGATCCATATCGGTTAAAGACACCCATGCTTTTTCCATGCGTGCTTTGGGTATTTCAATATTCCCGGGCGAGCAACTCCAGCCATCGAATTTCTGCGTATATTCACAAAGCGCAGCATCGCCACGTTTGCGAACATCCCCAATAATGGTTGCTACGGTTTGTTGTATGTCCGCACCGGTATCAGTCTCGCGCGATAGCAGTGCATCGAGTTCTTCGTTAAAATTATTTCCGGAAGCATTCAGGCGTTTGATGTTACTCATGCTTTAACTCATTTACAGCATTTGTGAATGCATCTATCACCGGAGCAATAAGTGCTTTCCGGGTTGCAAAACTGGCCGGGTTTACCACCAAACGACTGGAAATATCATACAGCGTATCCTCTTCCACCAGATTGTTGGCCGCCAGCGTGCTTCCCGTCTCCACCAGATCGACAATTCGATCCGCCATACCGACCAGCGGCGCCAGTTCCATGGAGCCGTACAGATGAATAATATCCGCATGCACGCCCTGCGCCATGTAATATTGCTCCGTAAGGCGATCATATTTGGTAGCCACCCTGATACGGCTTCCTGCTGCCGGTTTGCCTTTGGCGACCAGTTCTGCGGGACCGGCAATGCATAGTCGGCAACGACCAATACCAAGGTCGAGCGGTTCATATACGTTGGGACGGGATTCGAGCAGCAAGTCGCGTCCAACGATACCCATATCGGCTGCGCCATGTTCAACATAGGTGCAAACATCAGCGGCGCGGATCAACAGGAATCGCACGCCTCCCGCAGCATCCACCATGAGCTGGCGGGTTGTGTGCAAGTCCTCCTTTGGCGTCAGCCCTGCTCGCTCCAGTAGTGGCAGTGTTTCTCCAAGAATGCGTCCCTTGGACAGTGCGATGATGAGTTTAGCTTGTGGCAAGGCTTGGGCTCCGGAACAATTCCGGGGTGGGCGTTACGCGTTCGATGGATGCACCGAGTGTTCTCAATTTTTCCTCGATGCGCTCGTAGCCCCGGTCAATATGGTAAACACGGGAAATGGTGGTTTCACCTGTGGCGGCCAGTCCCGCCAGCACAAGGCTGGCTGACGCTCTCAAATCGGTGGCCATGACAGGGGCGCCGGACAGGGTTTCGATTCCGTCCACGACGGCTGCATTGCCATTCAGCACAATATTGGCGCCCATGCGGCGCAATTCCTGCACATGCATAAAGCGGTTCTCGAAGATAGTTTCACTGATCACACTGCTGCCGCTGGCGATGCACATCAACGCCATAAACTGGGCCTGAAGGTCCGTGGGAAAGCCGGGGTGCGGGCTGGTCTGGATATTCACGCCCTGTAATCGTTCACTGGCACTGCATCGCACCCAGTCCTCACCTGTTTCCACACTGGCACCGGCTTCGGCCACCCGCGCAAGAAAAGCATCCAGCATACCCGAGTCAACGTGTTTCACCGTTACCTCACCGCCGGTAATCAATCCGGCGGCAAGATACGTCGCAGCTTCGATCCTGTCAGCAATTACGGATACTTCAGCGCCATTCAGCTTGTCTACGCCCTGTATGCAAATGCACCCGCTGCCGTCTCCTTTAATGTCCGCCCCCATCTGTCTGAGGGACTCGGCGAGGTTGACCACCTCGGGTTCACGTGCTGCATTTTCCAGTATAGTTTCCCCATCGGCCAATACTGCCGCCATCATCAGGTTCTCCGTTCCCGTCACCGTAACCGTGCCAAAAACGATGCGTGCTCCCTGTAGTTTCCCCTTCGTTTTCGCAACGACATAACCTTGTTCCACCCGGATTTCCGCACCCATGGCTTCCAGTCCTTTCAGATGCATATCCATGGGTCTGGCGCCAATGGCGCAACCGCCCGGAAGACTGACGCGGGCCTGCCCGAAACGGGCCAGAAGGGGGCCAAGCACCAGAGCTGATGCGCGCATGGTTTTGACCAGTTCATACGGGGCTTCAGGCAGGTGGCTTGCAGATGTATCCACACGCACCCGGCCTTTGTCATCCATGGATACGTCTGCTCCCTGGTTGGCCAGTAGCGTCATCATCGTGGTAATATCGCGTAAATGGGGGATGCGGTGATAGATCATGGGGCCGTCCGCAAGGATGGCTGCCGCCAGCAACGGTAAGGCAGCATTCTTTGCACCGCTGGCCTCCACCGTACCGGAAAGCGGTTGGCCTCCCTGTATAATAATGCTATCCATTGAAACACCCGATCATATCGCTGCGCAAGCTAACGGAAGGCTTTCAAACATGAAACATTCACTTCCTTGCTTTTCGCCGGTGTACATCCACAATCGGTTGCAAATTTTAAGAAAGGAAAGTTTATGTCCGTTTATACAGAACTTTCACATGATGATATCACAAGCATTCTTGCCGAATATACACTGGGCATATGCAAGAGCTTTGAAGGCATTGCCGCAGGCATTGAAAACAGCAATTTCTTTATTGATACCGATTCCGGCCGCTATGTACTAACAATTTTCGAGCGCATGAATGCTGACGAATTACCCTATTTTATGCACTTAATGCGCCATCTTGCGGGGGAGGGGGTTCCGTGCCCGGATGTCATGCCACGCCGGGACGATTCGTTATTGTTTGAATTTGCAGGTAAACAGGGGTGCATTGTTTCGTGTCTGCCGGGCCGGACGCTGGATGTGCTAAACGATATCCAACTACGCTCTTCCGGTGCCGCTTTGGCGACGCTGCATGCAGCAGGCGCTTCATTTGACGAGAAAAGAGAAAATCCGACCGGTGTCGCATGGCTACAGGAAACAGTTGATGCAGTGCTGGAAAAAACCCGCACGCGATATGGCGATGAAGCAGCGGATCTGTTACTGGATGAATTGCAGTTTCAGCAATCGTGTACATGGGAGGGGCTGCCATGTGGTGTGATTCACGGTGATTTGTTTGTCGATAACGTCCTCTTCGAGGCCGATGAGGTTTCCGGCATCATTGATTTTTACTATGCACATGATGCGGCTTATACAATGGATGTTGCCATTGCATTGAATGCGCAGACGGTATTACTTGAAGGCAGCGATCAGGGTCGCATGCAGGCTTTTCTCGATGGTTATCAGCAGGTGCGTAAGCTGGAAGATACGGAAAAACGTGCTTTACCGTTCCTTTTAAGGCTGGCTGCACTGCGTTTCTGGGTGTCGCGCCTTTATGATGCGCTCTTTCCACGCGGTGGGGCGATGACGCAGATCAAGGACCCGGAGGAATACCGGCGCAAACTACTGATGCACAGAGATGGAGTTGTTACCTGATGAGCAACCATGATAAATAAGTACACTGAACCGCCTTTTTTTCAGCACTGATATTGGCGCTGTTCCTTATGTGCTGACCATGCTTGCAACACTCGCGGCGATACTGGTTGCGCCGCAGCCACTGTACCACTGGCGTCGCCCCGGATGGGCCGCCATCGACACGGAGTAATGACTATGGTCAAGAAACTATGTTCCGATCTTGTACTCAGCCCCGCCTATGGTTCACGCGCCATGACAGAGCCTGTACCCAAGTACACGCTGCCCGAGGGAGAAATGCCGCCCGAGACAGCTTACCGTCTGATCCATGATGAGTTAATGCTCGACGGTAATGCGCGGCTTAACCTTGCTACCTTCGTGACTACCTGGATGGAGCCCGAAGCCGAACGGCTCATGAGCGAGACGTTTGACAAAAATATGATCGACAAGGATGAGTATCCGCAGACGGCAGAGATCGAGACGCGCTGTGTGAATATGGTGGCGCGCCTGTTCAACGCGCCCGAGGATGCAGAGGCAATGGGTGTATCTGCAATCGGGTCCAGCGAGGCGGTGATGCTTGCCGGCATGGCGCTGAAGTGGAACTGGCGCAAGCGTCGGGAGGCCGCCGGTCAGCCCGCCGACCGGCCCAATCTGATCCTCGGCGCCAATGTGCAGGTGGTATGGGAAAAATTTTGCCGCTACTGGGAGGTCGAACCGCACTACATCCCGATGCGCGAGGGACATTACGTCATCGAGCCCGAAGAGGTCATCGCACGTATCGACGAAAATACCATCGGCGTGGTCGCCATTCTTGGCACCACCTTTACCGGTGAGTTCGAACCGATCGAGGCCATCCATGATGCCGTGGTCCGCCACAATGCCACGCACGGCCTGGCCGTGCCTCTGCACATTGATGCAGCCAGTGGTGGTTTCGTCGCGCCCTTCATCCATCCGCACCTGCGCTGGGATTTCCGCCTGCCCAATGTCGTTTCCATCAACGTATCCGGTCATAAATACGGCCTGGTCTACCCCGGTGTCGGCTGGGCTGTGTGGCGTGACCGTCAACACTTGCCCGAGGAGTTGATATTTCACGTTAATTATCTAGGTGGCGACATGCCCACCTTCACCCTTAACTTTTCCCGTCCCGGAAATCAGATTGTCGGACAGTATTATAACTTTCTGCGCCTTGGACGTGACGGCTACACTCGCATCATTTCCACCTTGCGTGATACTGCCACGTATCTATCCGGACGCATTGCGGAGCTCGGCCCATTTGAACTACTGAGCGATGGCAGTACGATCCCTGTATTTGCTTTCCGCCTCAAGGATGCCTCGCACTACTCGGTATACGACATCTCCGAGCGTCTGCGTACCCGCGGCTGGCAGGTACCCGCTTACACCATGCCACCGGATGCCAGTGAGATCGCCGTACTGCGCATCGTTGTGCGCGAAGGTTTTTCACGTGATATGGCCGACATGCTGGCCGCTGATATCGTCAAGGTTGTGGCTGAACTTGATGTAGCGCCGCCCTTGCAGCCCAAGGCACCGGACGGAGGGTTCTGTCATGGATAAACGGATGCTCATGTTATTCTCAGGTTCCGGTAAGGTAAGGCCGTTATTGTTTTGTTGTGAACGGCTCAGGAGGTTCTATTTGCCATGAAAATATTCCACAGATTCCGATATTTCATTGCACTGCCAGGGATATTTGTATTTCTGTCCTTGCCGGTGTCTGCATCAGCGCCTTCCGGGAGTATTTCTTCAATCCTTATTTCCATGGAAGGTAATGCCGAAGACATCGTGGACGCAGCGCTTACCAGGAGTGCACCTGCTACACAAAAACTGTACCGGAAGGTTCGTAATGAACTGAGACAATTGCATAACCATATGGACAGACTTCCGTTTAATGAGCGCCGTTCACGCGAACTGGTCATCGCATATTCATGGCTGCGCGTCATCGCGATTGATCTGAAGCAACATGCATGGGTTGGAACGGCTATCGCGGCCAATCAGTTAAGCGCTTCTATTATACGGTTTACAAATTATCCAACACTTAGAGAACGCGATATTGCATGGATGGGTTATCTGGGGCGGGAACTATTGTTATTGAGTAAGGAAGACCCCAAGGTTAATGCTGAATTATTGAATGTTCGGCGCACCGATCTGGCAAATACATGGCAACGGGTTAGCAAAGATTTAATCAAAAACTTCCGTAATAAAACACTCGTCATGCGGGGAGATCGTTTGATAGGTAAAATTAAGAAAGAACACGAACCGGCACAAACCATAAAGTTGTCCAGCCAACTACTGGATTTCGTAAACAGGGTTGAAAAAGCGAAATGAATTTGACCAGGGGGCAAAGGGTTGTTTGACCGAGACCACCGTAGGATTTTGCTTTGTAGATTCCGGCGTTGGGACATCCATATCTGTTGAGGCAATTACAAAACTCATAAGTCCTGTCCCATAAATTCGTTACTCCTCAGAATACATTTGATTCGCCGCCACTGGTCGCGCCCATTGCCGCAGCCATTGTGGCTATTTCCGTGAATTATGAGCTGGCCGCGCCACGGGCCTATATTTGCGGCACGTTGGGAGTGTTGAGCGGCACCGATCTGCTGCGCGGGATGTCGCCAGACTTGGATCGCTCATCGCCTCCATCGGTGGTGCCGGTACCGTTGACGGCATATTCCTTGCCGGTATCGTTGCCGTGCCGCTCACCTGAACGAGGATTGGCCTATATTGGCAGTATGGAACTGCTGCGCTGGAACACGGAGGGGTACGGCGAACCTTCGGCCATCGGCCGGGCTTGAGTCATGCGCATCCGCATCGGCTGTTCCGGCTACTATTACCGCCACTGGCTAGGGTTGTTCTATCCCGAAAACCTCCCTGCCTCGCGCTGGTTTGCCTTCTATGCCAAGCAGTTCGATACGGTCGAGATCAACGCCAGCTTTTACCGCTTCCCATCCAAATCAGCCGTCCGACGCTGGCATCGCCAGGCACCGGCTGACTTTACCTACTCAGTGAAAGCTCCGCGACTGATCACGCATCAGAAGCGCTTTCATGATTGCGGGAGATTGCTGGAAGATTTGTACCATGTACTGGCCGGGTTGGGGGAGAGGCTCGGCTGCATCCTGTTCCAGTTGCCACCCGGCCTGCCCTTTTCGAAGGAGGCCCTGACCCGCGTGCTGGACGGCATGAACCCGGGTTTTCGCAATGTCATTGAGTTCCGCCATGCCAGCTGGTGGCGACAGGAGGTTTATGAGGCTCTGCGTGAAAAACAGGTTGGTTTTTGCTCTGTTTCCGCCCCGGAACTACCCGACGATCTAATTGTCACCACCCCGGATATCTATCTGCGATTGCATGGCAATCCATGGTATGCGCAAAGCTACAGCGAGCAGGAACTGGCCGAATGGAGCCGGCGCATTAAGGACGCACAAGCCGACTACGCCTGGGTCTATTTCAACAACGACAGCAACGCTTTTGCTCCAGGCAATGCTACCGCATTCCGGGAACTACTGACCGCTTGATCAACAAGTCCTTTCACCTGATCTCCTGTCCAGCTAATTTCGTACCCGGCCATCTGCTTCTCCTCCTTGACGTTTGATGTCGCTAACACCAAACCTGACGGAAAGCAGGTGGTCAACCACTTCATACGAATTTACAGCAATATAGGGAATCAAGAGGTATCCCCACAGCCGAGGATGCGCCATAATAATTATATGCCAGTTCGAATGATATTGGAGGCCAGCAACGCAACGCCGGTGAAGGTCTGGACCAACGATATTGACGAGGCAACGCAGCAGCAGCTGCAAAATGTCGCAGCACTGCCGTTTATCCATCACCATATTGCGGCGATGCCGGACGTGCATCTGGGGCTCGGGGCCACGATCGGCGCTGTGATTCCGACCGTGGATGCGATTGTGCCGGCGGCTGTGGGCGTTGATATCGGCTGTGGCATGGTCGCTGTGCGCACATCGCTTACGGCCAACGAGCTGCCCGATAACCTCAAGGCTGTTCGTTTCGGTATTGAGAGCCGCGTGCCGGTTGGCTTTGCCGGGCATGCAAGGGATGACATCCGCCCGCATGCCGTGCGCAAGCTTCAAAGCCGCGTGCGGGCATTTGCCGACAACTATCCATCGCTGGTGACCGACAAGTGGATGCTGCAGATCGGTTCGCTGGGCGGCGGTAATCATTTCATCGAGGTCTGTCTGGATGAAGCGCAGCGCGTCTGGGTGGTGCTGCATTCGGGCAGCCGCGGTTTCGGCAACCGGATTGGCCAGCATTTTATCGGCTTGGCCAAGCAGGAAATGCAGCGTAAACATGTTCATCTTCCAGACAGGAGCCTGGCTTACCTGCAACAAGGATCAGAATTGTTCAGCGATTATGTCGGGGCTGTCGATCTGGCCCAGGACTATGCCCGTATCAACCGCGAGGAGATGCTCGATTTGATCGTTGAGGCGATGCGCATGCATCTACCGCCATTCTCGCTGACCCAAGAAGCCATCAACTGCCACCATAACTATGTCGCCAGGGAGAGGCATTTTGGCCGCGAGGTATGGCTGACGCGCAAGGGCGCGATCCGGGCGCAGGCGGGAGATTTGGGCATTGTACCCGGCTCGATGGGTGCGGCTTCCTATATTGTGCGTGGCAGGGGGAATACGGAATCGTTCTGTTCATGTGCGCATGGCGCGGGGCGGCGCATGAGCCGGCATCAGGCCAAACGGACGTTTTCGCTCGAAGACATGCAGCAGCAGACGGCAGGGGTTGAGTGCCGCAAGGACAAGGGCGTGATTGACGAAATTCCGGCGGCCTATAAGGACATCAACGAGGTCATGGCTAATCAGTCAGACCTTATCGAGGTCGTGCATACGTTGAAACAGTTGCTGTGCGTGAAGGGCTAATTACCATTTCATGGCCGATATGACCCCTAACACGTCAGATGTAATGCGGCGATGGTAGCCTTGGTAGTGCTGAATCGATTGTAAGCCGTGACTGCATCCCGCGTGTTGGCGACATGTACGTTGATGCCACACGCTTCCAGTTTATTGACCAGCGATTCCGGAACATGCATGCAGCCGGAGAAGCCCTGACCGATGATCAGCGTTTCAGGTGGATCATCGAGTATTTCGGCAATATCCTCTTCATGCAGATAGTGGCCTTCCCGTCGCCACCATTCGGCGCGGACATGATCCGGATATATGGGCCAAAAGAGCCAATTCTAACATTCCAGCATCTTATACTATCACCTTTTTTTTTCGTCTTGGCGCCTTTCTTCCTGTGTTACTTGCCGAATGTTCGCATCCCGGTTTCCTGCGATTTGGACGCCTGTCGGCGCCTGCGGTTTTAAACTTTTTCTTTGGCGCCTTTGTGGCGCTGGGTTCGCCTGAAAGCAGCGACGCATGGAGCTGCTGACCGCATACCCACACCTGCCTTAATTCCTTGAAGATGGCTCTTGGCATGCCTTCAGGAAGATCTACCGTGCTGTGATCATCCATAATCTTCACATGTCCGATAAATTCACTCTCAAGGCCAAGTTCATTGGCGATTGCACCGACAATATTGCCCGGCTTTACGCCATGGATATCGCCGACTTCCAGACGGTAACGCTCCATGCCCCGTTCCGGCTTTGGTTCATTTGATAATCGTGTCGCAGATCGCTCCCGTCCCGGCTTGCGATTCGTTTTGATATCATCATCTTCGAACTGATTACGGGAGGGCTTGCGCATGCTCTTGCGCTTGTCTTCCGGCCCATCGAAGCGTGGATTGCGTTCGCTGCGCTGTGGTTTGTGTTTTGGTTCGTCTTTCAGCAGCAACGGTTTATCACCTTGCACCATTTTGGCCAGCGCCGCGGCAATCTCGGTTGCCGGAATGTCCTGTTCTTGCCGATATTGTTCGATAATATCGGTAAACAGCTTCATTTCCTCATTTGATTCCAGCGTATCGGTAATACGTTGCTTGAATTCGGCGATACGCTTGTCGTTGATGGCTTCGGTAGTCGGCATCTCGAACTGGTCGATCCGCTTCTTCGTCGCCCGTTCAATGGCATAGAGCATACGTTTTTCACGCGGCGCGACAAACAAGATCGCATCACCCGCGCGGCCTGCCCTGCCGGTGCGTCCGATACGATGTACATAGGATTCGGTATCGTGTGGAATATCATAGTTAATCACATGTGAAATACGCGATACATCCAGTCCGCGCGCCGCCACATCGGTCGCCACCAGAATATCCAGCTGACCTTTTTTCAGGCGGTTGACCGTCAACTCGCGTTGCTTCTGGGCAATATCGCCGTTCAGTGCCGTAGCCGCATAGCCGCGCGCTCCAAGCTTATCCGCCAATTCTTCGGTAGCGACTTTGGTGCGTACAAAGATGAGTACGGCATCAAACTTTTCGGCCTCAAGGATGCGGGTCAGCACATCCAGTTTATGCCTGCCACTGACCATCCAGTAACGTTGGCGAATGGTTTCGGCTGTTGTCTGTTTCACCTTGATTGTAATCTGCTGCGGGTTGTTCAACT
>BTQQ01000041.1:0-12223 GCA_036985955.1 Zetaproteobacteria bacterium
TGATATAGGCCATATGATTACTGTTACCTGCATAATTTGAATTTCCCGGTTCCCATTCCAGCGGCCCCGGCGTATAGACCACGCCGTTGATGTTGGCGTGTGCATGCATATCCAGCAAGCCGCCCACATACATTTCGCCCGGAATATCCTGCCACTTGTCGTTCAATAGCCCATAGCCCGATGGATCCGTATCATCCACATAGAAATATTTTTTGGGATTTGCTTCCAGTTTCTGCACCCACTCCGCCCAGGTACACTGGGTGGTCCCGTTCGTTCCACAACTCTTCGGAACATCCGCCGCACTGTTGAACGGTGACCCTTTAAGCCTGGTAGCATCGCCATAGTCTTTTGAAGCGGCACTCTGTGCTGCCAACCCGGTTTCAAGATTGGTAAATATGCCATTCCAGTCCACCGCTTTCAGATTGAGCGCAGCCAGGGCCACCTTCCAGCCATGCATATAGCCACTTGGAAATAACAGGTGGAACATATCGCCATGATTATTGCCAGCTACCGAGTCTTCAGCGCCAATATAAAAATTACCACTCATACTATTTGGGAATGGAGTACTGATCGGCCATGAAAACACATCGGATTGCTTGGCGTTCAGCACCATCAAATCAAAATAATACTGGAGTTCGGTCTTATGCGCCGTAAACAATGCACTTGCTCCGGCGGGAGGAAACACTCCCGGTGATGCCTTCATCGCTTCAGATATTGCAGTCAGGCCACTCGCTGGCATGAGCGGGCTCAAGCCATTACTCATCAGCCGCATGATTCCGGTGAGCCCATTATCGTAGGTTGTGCTGTCATTTTGCAGCACCAAACCTTCACTGACAGGATAATAACCACCGGTGGGCGACGCCAGATTGATTGGGTTGGTGGAAACCCCTGTTGCAATCGTGCCACCCGCTGCCGCAGTCGGGAAGGCTCCCAACGGGCCATGGGGCATCGCCGGATTAATCAGAATCGGGAATTCAATTTTCATATATGAATCGGTCGCTTCCAATGGCTCAAGCAAGCGTTCGCCCGCTGCGGGATCAAACACATTGTTACCATTATCATCCGTGAAGAAATCGAAAAACAGCGACCCGTACACCAGCACGCGTGCGGTGCCGTCCATCGTGCCATCGGAATCCACTGCCGTTGGTGACCCATCGTAGAACCCGGATGCGCCACCGGTACCGTCTGTCGTCATTGTGGATACGCTATTGGATATCTTATAAAACTGACTGCTAAAAGCCGCGCCGTTAACCGTGCAGTTGAATGTTGTGCCACTACCCGTCGTCGGCAACATGACCCGAACCATACCGAACATCGGAATGCCATAATTGGCGTTGTATTCAAACTCGGCCACCGTTAGCCGCCCCGTTATCGGCGCAGGACTCCCCATTACCGCACGCAAGGCCTCCGCCTTGCTGCAATAGCGCCCATTGCCGTCCACTCCATCCGCTTTGCTGGCGTCCTGGCAAACAAATTCTTCGGCCGCCCAACGGTAGGCATCCAGATTAAATAACTGGGAATTGGCATCTTTAAAATATTTGATTTCATCGGCGCCATTCATGGTTGGCGCCTGCACCAGATTGACCGGCTTCTCGGCATTTCCAAGCAGGTCAAGGTTGTCATAAGGCGCCGTGTTATCCGTCGTACCGGCTCCCGCATAATTGGCGCGCGAAACATTGGCCGCGGCCCCCGCACCATGCCCGGAATACACGAGCAGCGGATCCTTCTCAAACGACGCACCCGTCGAACTGTTGCTGCCTTTGCGAAATTTTTTACCGCCCCCGCCCAGATTGGTGTTTGATTTAAGAGCGACTCCGGATGGCTGGCTGGTCGCGCTGGCTGTATCACGAATATAAGGGGTTTGTGTCACCTCAATGACCGTGTTGTTGATCGTTGCGGTAATTGAGGCAGTTGCAGCGCCCAGGTTAACCTTGGGGTTGGTTTCATTACAGAATTCATTGAAATTTCCATACGAAGGCGCATTGGTCAGTGCGCTCACACCTTCCAAATCCTGTTTGATCGTCACCTGTACCTCTCGCAGCAGGTTGTGCGCATCCTGACCGGGAGTGCCTGCCCGACCCAGCGCATACACCACAATACTACAATCCGGGCAAGCAATCGTATTGGGCGTGGCATAAGGGAAAGCGGCGCCTGTCTGCTTCGCGAAACTGGTGGCCCAGATTGCAACCTGCGGCGTATTTACCGTTGCCCATGCGGCATTGGCTACCGGAACCATTCCCCCATTGGTTACATTATAAATCCGAATACCTGCCGTATTCTGGATATAATCATCAATGTCAGCCATATCCTTAACACCAACCGGAGGCACCCGATCTCCAATTAATTCTGATAAGGACGTAGGTACTGTCGTATCAACCAGAGCTGTAGCTGCCAAACTGTCAATATAAATACCTGGCGCAGCGCCCGCATAGCTGGACACATAAGTTCCCACATCGTCCATCTCAGTCTGCCCATTAGTAGGTGATACCAAGGGGTCAATATTCGTTGTATCATAGGCCCAAAAGGCATAACTTTCCGCCAGCCCGGCATTGGCCGCCGCCAGCGCCTGTGCTGACAGCGCTGATCCTGCGGAAACCTTAACTTCGACGGTCGATTTCATCATCGATACCGCGCCAATGATGGTGAGAATCACCAGTATCATAATCACGGAAACAAGGATAAAACCCCGCTCTTCGGATCGTTCGTTTTTGCCATGTATTTGCTCTGAATATTTGTTTGCCTTCATGTTCAACTCCTGAAACACGCTTAGTTCACTGCTGACTGTGGATACGCCTGAATATAGCGCCACACCCGTTTGTTCGTCGTCGGGTTACCCAGTACATCCTGCATCAAGCCCTGGTTGTATCCGGCCTGCACGGCTATCTCTACCAGAATCGTGTAACCACGAATGCCGTTTACCGGGAGACCGCCCGAGTCCTGCAAGCTGGTCACTGGCAATGGTGCCGGAATCCCTGGATACGGATTGCCTGCATTGGGATTCCCCGCAGGCACAATGCGCGGCGTCACGCCATCCACAAACACCTTGAAAAAGGTGACATTGGGAAGAATTTCTACAGGAATATTATTTCCATCATTCAAGTTGCGTTCATAGCGCAACACGAACTGGGCAGCATTGTTGGGATCAACAACCAGAACATAGCGCCGCACTGCACGGAAATTGTTTGTTGGCCCATCATTTGGCGGTGCCGCCCAAAAAGCTGCATTTTGTTCCCAGACTGTCATCTGTAAATTCGTTGTCCGCCCAGTCGCATCGTCAGTTATCGCAACTGATGATACACCACCCACAACCAGAGCCGCACGCAAATCATCAGAAATAAATTTGATGGCAAATTCCAGATCCTGCACGGCATCGATACGCCGGTTCTGGTAACTGTATTCGGTACTCTGCTTTGAAAAGCTGACGTAGAGACCAGCCATAATAATCAGAGCAATAAGCATCGCCACCATCAGTTCAACCAGCGTAAAACCAGCCTCGTTGCGCTGGATTGTGAATGTTTGCCTGATATGCACACGCATCACCGAACCGTCCGTGAATTCAGGGTCACATTTTTTGCAATACCGCGCTCATTCCAGTTAATCGTTACAGAAATCGTCACACCCCCTGTGCCACTCAGGGGGAGAGGTTGCGCCCAGCCAACCGGAGGATTATCCGGCACAATAACAATGTTGGAGGTAACGTTGAGAATGGCAGTGTTTTGATTCCCTGCCGGAGGCGTGCTCACACTGCCCAGAGACTGGGCGGTCGCATCAATCATCAGTGACTGTGCAAGGCCCACCGCGTCCATACGGCGCTCGCTGGTCTGATTGGAACGTATCCCTATAATCAACATCCCCCCCAAGGCCAGCATCACTACAGATGCAATCAGCACCGAGACCATCAACTCGATCAGAGTGAAGCCCTGCTGCTTCCCTTTGTTTTTAACAGGAAAAACCTTCATATGCAATTGGGGGCAACGCATGAACGCCGGGTTGCCACTCTACTCGTAGTGCTATTTGCCTGTATAAAAAACACCTTGTCAGCAGTGGGGGAAGACACTTGCACGGTTAGCTGAGTCGCAGTTCCACGCGGGGTAAAAACGATATTCTCGGTATTGCTAGCACCAAGGTTGCAGCCTCCGCACACAAAATCCAGTAATGTCACACCCTGAAACCGATACAATTGCCCGCGTGCATCTCTGACGGTATTCGGGTTTGCTCCCGCTCCGGCATAATTAAACGTCACTGTCTGAGCTGTCCGCCTGGAAAGTGCCGCCAGCCTGGCCTGTTGCAGAATGCTGACGATCTTCTCCTTGGCTGAATCCACACGTGTGTTTTCCCGCCAACTGGAATACGCACCTCCGGCAATGGCCATAACGATTGCCATAATCCCGATCACCACCATCAGTTCGATAAGGGTGAAGCCTGCTTCCCGATCCTGGCGAACAGATACTTGCCGGACAACCGGATAAAACCGTAGGCTTCGGCTGATGCGTAAAACTTCCCTCATCCTCAAATTAGGCCTCGTATTCGCCATTATTTCTGTGACTGGCATCACAGGTGTTTACCTCTATTTCTCAAGCGGTCTGCCTAAACTTAGCAGCCTTTCGGCCTATCAGCCACCGCTGGTATCCCGCGTTTATAACACAAACGGGGAGTTGCTGGCCGAATATGCCGACGAACACCGCATCCTTACGCCCCTTGCGGATATTCCCCAACAGATCAGAAACGCCTTTCTCGCTGCGGAAGACGAGCACTTCTACCAGCATCCGGGTATTAATCCCGCCCGCATCCTCTCCGCCGCCATTGCCAACTTGCGTGCCGGGCATACGGTGCAGGGCGGCTCCACCATTACCCAGCAGGTGGCCAAGAATTTTCTGCTCACATCGGAACGCACCTACACCCGGAAAATCCGCGAAATCATCCTCGCCCACCGAATTGAGGAACAGTTCAGCAAGGATGACATTTTGTACCTCTACCTGAACCAGATTTATCTGGGCCGCGGCGCCTATGGTGTGGCCAGCGCGGCATGGCGCTATTTCCACAAACGTCTGGATGAACTGACACTGGCCGAATCCGCCATGTTGGCGGGACTGCCCAAGGCACCCGCACGCTATGCCCCGCACCTGCATCCCGAACGGGCGCTTATCAGGCGTAATACCGTGCTGCACATGATGAAAAGAAGTGGCTTTGCCACGGAAAATACAGTACAAATGGCGCTTGATGAGCCATTGAATATCGTACCCCTGCCTGAATCAAAGCTCACCAATGCCTATGCCAATCGGGTTTATCAGGAACTCGTCACCCGTTTTAGCGCAAAGACTCTTCGAAAGCAGGGCCTGACCGTCATCATCCCGTATACGCCAAACAACGAATTGGCCGCAGTTCATGCGGTGCGCAAAGGCGTACTGGCCATTGAGCAACGCCAGCTTTACCGCTTCCCCGTGCATCACCCGGAAGAAACATGGCCGGACATCCTCGTCGCATGGGCTGAGAAGCGTAAGGATGAAGAGGAAGCACCTCTGCCCGAAGACCAGATGATTCCGGCGCTGATCGAAGAAATATTGCCGGAAGGCGAATTAAACGTGAACGATGGCATCCACCGTTGGCAACTTTCCAAACCCAAATGGCAGTGGGAGAATTATCCCAAACCCAAGCCCGAAGCATTGGCGCAAGGCACCAGTGAGGCCATTGCACCGGAAACACGAAAGCGGCCGCGCACATGGATCCCCGGCGATGAAATATGGTTGCAGGGCGATGGCAAAGGCGGTGTGCGTCTGACGCAACAACCTTCGGTGGAAGCCTCACTCTACGCCATTGATCTGCAACACGGCACGGTGCTGGCACAGGTGGGCGGTTTTGACTATAAAATGGGAGACTTTGACCGTGTTGCCAAAGCCATGCGCCAGCCTGGCTCCGCTTTCAAACCATTCCTCTATGCCACGGCGTTGGATTCGGGTTTTACTCCGGCCAGCATCATCATGGATTCTCCCGTGGTATTCGAAAACCTGAAACAGGACGAATTCTGGCGTCCGGAAAACTACAGAAACCGCTTCGCCGGACCCGTCACCCTGCGCAATGCGCTGGAACACTCGCGCAACCTGGCCTCCATCAAACTATTACAGAATGTCGGCATCAATCGTTTTAAGCGTGCGCTTGGCAATTACCAGTTTCAACACGATTTTCCACCACAACTGGCACTGGCGCTTGGTGTCACGGAGGTCACGCTCAAGGAACTGACGGAATCGTATGCTGTCATTGCTTCCGGCGGCAAACGCTGGCAGCCCGTAATCGTACAGCAGGTGCAGGACCGCAATGGCCAGACCCTGCATCGCTCCGTCGCCGGGCATCGCTGTCAAATATGCCATGCCGATCCGGTATTGGCCGTCAATGATTCCATGCGGCCCGCCGAGCAAACCCTGGACCCGGTCAGCGCTTTTCTGGTAACCAATATCATGCATGGCGTCATTCAGCATGGCACCGGATGGCGGGCGCGGGCACTGGGACGCGTGGCTGCCGGCAAAACCGGCACCACCAATAAACAGGTGGATGCATGGTTCATGGGGTTTACGCCGCAAATCCTGACCGGCGTATGGGCCGGTCGCGACACGCCCACCAGCATGGGTAAGCATGAAACAGGCGCGAAAGCGGCTCTGCCCATCTGGCTTTCGGCCATGAAGACCTTCCAGCGCGGTAAACCAAAAGAAAACTTCACGCCGCCGGATGGTATTGAATGGGTGGTTATTGACCCCAAGACCGGTAAGCTGCCGGGGCCGGATACCAAAAAACCGTTTCTTGAAGCCTTCCGCACCGGCACCGCACCAACGGCCACGGATGAGGACAGCCAACGGACCCCATCGTCACCGACACCTCAAAAGAAAGGGTTCTTTGAACTCAATTTATAATCCCTGCTGTGAAATTAATCAGGACAATGATGAACCATCCGCTGTTTTATGATCTGTAGAAGTATTTTTCAGTGTTTTCCCTGTATTCTTTGTATCTTTGTGCTTTCGTGGTAAAATATTTTTAACCGGCGGGAACGATATGCCCGCGGCGGACGCGAAACAGTTCAAAATCCTTGTGCCCCACACCATCTTCATCAAAGCGAACATGCCCGGTCAGTCCCGGAAACCCGGATATATCGTGAAGCCCCGTCAACAGGGAACGCCCCGAAAGACCCAGCCGACTGGTCAGCAAAGCGGCAATTAAGGTTGAATCATAAGCCAGGCCCGCAAGTTTCCCCGGTTTATCTACACCCCAGATGTCACGCCATGCAAGCATGAAGCGGCGCAAATCCGGCGATGCGCCGTTCGGGAACGCCACATCGGAAAATTGTGCCCGCCCAAGATAGCGGCCCTTGTCTGACAGCAAGTTCCCGTCCTGCCAACGGCCACTGCCGTACAAGCGGACTTCATTCACATCCACATAGGCCAACTGCCCGGCCAGCAAGGCGACCTGCTTCCCCGGCAATGCCAGATACACGGCATCGAAATTGACTGGCATGCGGATTTCCTGATCCGGCTCAATGGATAGCGCCAGCTCCTCATCCAGTTCGGCCAACAATGCTTCATCATCGGTGCGCATGCGCATGGCGCGCAAATCCGGGCGAAAATCAATGTCTTTCCGTGGCAAATCAAAACGATCCACCACCTCGCCGCCCAGTTCCTCGAACATCTGGACAAAGGCATCCGCCTCTTGCTCTGATGACGGGTCACCCGCACCGATGACGACCATGCGATGCTCTCCCTGCTGCCATGCGCGAACGGCCATAAAGCGGGCCTGCATGGCCAGTGCCAGTGTATGCACAAACAGCATGGGTGAGCGTGGCGCCAGGCTTAGGCGATTGGTCAGACTGAGAATCGGAACACGGTCATGCAGATATGGCGTCAGTGCTGCCGCGCAATCACTGAGCAACGGCCCGAGAATTATATTCACACCTTCATTCGCTAACTGCTGGTATGCACTGACGCACTGACCGGCATTGCCCTCCGTATCGGCAATATGCAATGTGATTTGTCCACTGTCCTGTAATGAATCAAGTGCCAGACGCATGCCGCGCAGTGCTTGTCCACCGAAACGCTCGTATTCCCCCGTCAATGGCAGCAAGATACCGATGTTCACCGGATGTGTGATCCCGGCCGCCCATGTGGAAACTTGGAACGCCTCATCCGTATGGGGGAAATCTTGCTCCAGCCATGTGGACAGGGTCTGCACGGCAGCCAT
This sequence comes from Zetaproteobacteria bacterium, assembly GCA_036985955.1. GTDB lineage: Bacteria > Pseudomonadota > Zetaproteobacteria > Mariprofundales > Mariprofundaceae > JAUZQZ01. Next base: position 8,221 of record BTQQ01000041.1, read on the forward strand.
ATCACCTGTGATCAGATGTGCGCGTGCCACATGCAGATAGAAGGCTTTGCCCACGTTACCACGCAACCTGCCTCCGTCCCGTAACCTGCCAACCATGGACATGGAGGCCCGGTTAGCCGCTTCCCTCAACCAGCCGTCACGCCGTCCCCCCGCAGAAAAGGCTGCGGAACGGGCAACGTTCAGAAACCATTGCACAGCTTCCCAGTCGGGGCTCCGCCTGGCAGCAGCAGCACCCAGACCGGCGGCACGGTTGGCAATCTCCAGCGTTAACCGGGGGTGCAAAAGCGCTGCGGCGGTATGAGTCAGCACCAGAGCATCATCCTGACGTCCCTCCGCCCACTGGGCTATCCACATGTGTAAATAAGGAACCAGAGCGTGCTCAGGGTAAGCAGCCAGTAATTTTTCAGCTTCGGTCATGGCCTGCTCATCATTCACAAGCAGCAGCAATTGTACCCGACGGAAGCTGGCCTCCTCATTCAGGGGCGGTTGTGCCTCATTCGCCAGACGTTCGAGGTCGGCCAGGGCCCCCTCCATATTTCCTTCCTCAAACGCAAGGCTCATCAGAGCCTGAATGGATGCTGATGTTTTTGGCACCGACGCCATTTGAGTTATCGGCGGCACTGCCGACGGCTTGCCACGCGTTATTGCCTGAGGCTTTTTGGTGCCGCAGCCCGCGACCAGCAACAGCGCAAAACAAAGCATGACCGTTGCGGCCATGTGGCAAGCGGGATAACGTGTCCTCAACATGAACCCGCAGCCTAATGATAAGCATGCTCCCGGCCAACTGTTCGTTGTCGCCACGCCCATCGGCAATCTGGCCGACATGACCTACAGGGCTGTGGATACGCTGAAAAACGTCGATATGATTGCTGCCGAGGATACGCGTACAAGCCATCGCCTGTGCAAGCATTATGCCATCAAAACGCCAATGATTGCCTGCCACGAGCATAATGAATCCGCCATCATTCAGAAATTGTTGCTCCTGTTGAAAGCAGGAAAAAATATTGCGCTGATTTCCGACGCCGGTACGCCGCTCATCAGCGATCCGGGCTTTGTCCTGGTGCGCGAACTCCACCGCCAAGGTGTTCGCATTACACCCATCCCGGGACCGTGCAGTCCCGTTGCCGCTCTTTCAGCCTGTGGTCTGCCTACGGATCGCTTCACTTTTTCTGGTTTTCTGCCGCGTTCGGGTAAAACGCGGCGACAACGCCTCAACGAAATTGCCGATGCTGACATGACGCATATTTTTCTTGAATCCCCCAGAAGATTGTTGAATACACTGGATGACCTGATTGATCAGTGCGGTCCCGAACGGCAGGCATGCGTAGCACGCGAGATCACCAAACTGTATGAAACCTTTGTCTACGGCACACTGGATGAAGTGAAAAGCAGACTGGACGCAATAACCGTGCGTGGTGAAATTATCGTCATCATCGGCCCTTGTGAGGGTAGAAATATTACCAGCGACGAAGAAATTATCCTGATGCTGGAGCAAGAGAATATAAAAGAACTGCCTCCTTCCGCCCGTGCCAGACAGGTCGCCAATATATTAAATATTCCTCGCTCGCGGGCTTATACCTTGTTGATGAACGGCAAGAAATCATGAGTACAAAGAAAGGCCGGGATGCAGAGGAGAAAGCGGCCCGTCATCTGCGCTGGCACGGTTACACCATGCTTGACCGCAATGCCCGTGGAGGACGTGGTGAACTGGATATTGTGGCGCGCAAGGCCGATGTGCTCGCCTTTGTGGAGGTGAAGCGCCGCCCCAATCGGGAAGACGGTCTGCTGGCCGTGCATGCGGATAAACAGGCACGGCTGCGCTCGGCGGCCACGGCATGGCTTACCCGGCATCCTGAGCTTGTACAATTGCAATGTCGTTTCGATTTAATCATTATCACACCCGGAAAATTATTCCCCCGGATTGAACATTTGCGGGACGTGTTCCGGTAATTCAGATAGGATATGGGCCATGCAAAACACGACCAGTCAGATCATCCGGCAGGCTATCGAGGATGGCATTCAGTTGCGCCAACAGTGCGGTGAGTCACTCTCGGAACCTTTACTCAAGGCTGCCGCGCTAATGCTGGATTGTCTGAAACAGAGAGGAAAAATTTTGGCATGTGGCAACGGAGGATCGGCTGCGGATGCGCAACACTTTGCCGGCGAACTGGTCAATCGTTTTGAAACGGATCGTCCGGGGCTTGCGTCCGTCGCCCTGACCCATGACGCATCGGTGATTACCAGTATCGCCAATGATATCTCCTTTGATCAGGTGTTTGCGCGTCAGGTCGAAGCACTTGGAAATCAGGGTGACGTGTTACTCGCCATATCTACCAGTGGCAATTCGGCCAATGTCATTGCAGCAGCTGAAGCCGCCGCACTACGGGGGATGCCGGTCATAGCACTGACTGGAAAAGACGGCGGTAATCTGGGCCGTCAGCCCTCTGTGTCCGTGCTCCTGAATATTCCACACAACTCCACGCCACGCATTCAGGAAATGCATATTACCTGCCTGCATATTCTGTGTAGCCTGATTGATCATAACTTAAGGAATGGAGGAATATCATGAACCTGAAACCGCTCTCCTTCAGTAAACTGAAAACAATTCCGTTGGCCAAACGTAAAACCGACGCCGAAGATGAAGACTTTGGCGCACCATACCGGGCAAATGGAAGCTTCTCGGACTTTCTATGCAGCCTTCCCGGTATCGGTTCAGCACATGACCTGTTGGAATTGCGCGATACCATCGCATCCGCTCACCGGCGGAAAAAAAGTATTATTCTGGGCTGTGGCAGCCATGTAATGGATTCAGGATTGAGCCCTCTGCTCGTTCGTCTATTGGAACAGCGGATTGTTTCCGGCCTTGTCCTGACTGGCGCTGCCTTGCTACAGGACGTGGAAATTGCGTTGTCCGGGCATACGCTACGATCATACGATAGAGATATGGTGGATGGCGCCTGCCGCGTCACCGAAGAAACAGGCCGATTAATTAATGAGGCAATCAATTTCGGTGCAATCGAGGGATGGGGAATTGGCAAGAGCGTGGGAGAAAAGCTCATTGATGTGGAGCCAAATCACCTCGACCACAGCGTTCTGGCCACGGCATCGCGTTACGATATTCCAGTCAGCGTACACCCGGCTATTGGCGCCGATGCCTTCAACCTGCATCCGTCGGCGCATGGTGAATCACTGGGTGCCACAGGATTCATCGATTTCCGCTTGCTGGCAGCAATGATGGCCGAAGCCAGCGGTGGCATTATCCTCAATGTTGCGTCCAGCGTCGTTCTTCCACGGGTATTCATGCAGGCTTTGGATGCGGCGCGAAATCTTGGCAAAAAAATCGAAAAGCTAACGTGCGTGATTATTGATCCATCCGCCAGCGCTACTGCCGTGGCGGATGTGGCAGGACGGCTCTCCCAGCCGGGGGGACGCGGTATCTGGCTACCGGGACCGGATGAACTGTTGTTGCCACTGTTATTCGCCGCGGTACAGGATGCCCTGGGAGATGATATTGGCTGATATGTCCGATGAAGTCGTAAAAAGGCCATCCATGGCCTTTTTACGCCACGGAAAGCGACCATTCCTCAGGATAGAGGAATGGGACGCCCAACGGGCGCAGCGCAACTGGGCGAGGCATGGACGCCGAGCATCAAAAGTGCGATTTTCACTTTCCTTACAAATCAACACCTTGCGGTGCAAACCATTGATTTGCGCGCCCATGAATGGGCGCTCTGATGGCTTCTTGCGAAGTCATTATGGATGATAACCAATGGAATCAGCGGGGGAAAAAGTTCCCGGTTCTACAATTCGCACTTCTGGCACTGCTTTGCGCTATTCTGGCGTATGCGCTTAGTGGTACAGCAGGCTAGAAAACCAAAATGCCCGGGAGGACATCCACAATGAATCGTCTTGTTTTATACGGCACTCTTCTTATTAGCGTTTGCGGCCTTTCAGGTTGTTTCGCCACGGCTCTGGTCGGCGGCGGTACGGCAACAAGCAGTGC
>BTQQ01000042.1:0-12118 GCA_036985955.1 Zetaproteobacteria bacterium
TCATTGGTCCTGTGGGCAATATAGGCGGCCGCCTCGTTGCCCTCGATGGTTACTCTGCGCTTTTTTGGCATTCTCAACTCCTGTGCGCAATCTATGGTGACTTCGTAAAAAGTCATCTGTTGGAATGCTAACCTGAACTATTTATGAATAGTTCAGGTTAGAACTGACCTTGATTTCCTTCCCCGGCGATGCACCCGTAACTCAACGATCAATCGTCATCTTCGCGCTCATGGCCTCGGTAGCGATCTTCATCCTCATATTCCCGGCGTTCGCGATGACGATAGCCTCGGCGATGACCCCGACGATAACCTGGTCGTACCTCATTGTTATCAGGCGCACCGACAGCCGCACCGGCAGCCGCGCCAATAGCACCACCGATCACAGCGCCCGCAGCCGTATTATCACTTTGTGAGCCAATGACCGCACCCGTAGCCGCGCCAATAATAGCCCCCGTGGTCGCAGTCCTTTCCTGACGCTGGGTAGCACAGGCGGTTAAAGCCAGAATAAAACACAATATTATTGTCTTTCGCATGGCAGACTCCTTCATGAGAGATTGACACAAAGTGCTAACATTGGTGTGACCATAGCGATCCGGCAAGCAACGGGCAATGTGTAACCGTCGCCTGAGTGGAGCAAAATTCCACCAGCACAAAGGAGCTACTCTGCACTACCCGGCTGTCGTCAGGCAGCGTAGCATGCAGACATGCCTTTCGATTTGGCGGTCATTGACCTGGACAACACGCTATACGCAGCGGATTCCGGCGTATTTGCACGCATGGACAAACGCATGACGGCATTCGTTGCCCGTGAGCTTGGCATGGATGCAGCCGAAGCCAATGCGCTGCGCTTAAAATACTGGAAGCAGTATGGCACGACATTACGCGGCCTGATGCTACACCACGGTATGGAGCCGGAGGCCTTTCTGCATGAAGTACACGACATTGGCGTACACGAGATGCTTTCACCGGATACAAAACTGGACGAAGCGCTGGCTCGTCTTCCCGGGCGCAAGGTGATTCACACCAACGGCATACGCGAGCATGCCGCTCGGGTACTTGATAGGCTGGATATAAGACACCACTTTGACACGATTTATGATATTCGGTTCAATAACTATCAACCCAAACCATGTACTGCCACCCTGTCCGCACTGCTTGAATCCGAAGATATGGCGGTAAACCGGACCCTCGTCATTGACGACATGGAGAACAACCTGGCAGCGGCCCGTTCCATCGGCGCGCAAACGGCATTGATTTCAACCCGTGAACCCGGTGAACAATGGGACTTTTATGCCACATCATTGCCCTGCCTGAGCCAGACTATCAGCATAAAAGAACAATGAATGTTAACGGACTCTTGACCTGACATAACACAGATTGGATTACCCGCAATTCGATACTGCATGACACATCTGAATCAGCTATCATCCGGTAGCGGAGTGGCCCGGATGGTCGCGGCGGGCGGTTTTCCGGCCTGTCGAGGAAAGTCCGGGCTGCACTGGGTACGGATGCCGGATAACGTCCGGCGGGGGCGACCCCGGGAAAGTGCCACAGAGAGTAGACCGCCCTGTTTTACAGGGTAAGGGTGAAAGGGTGCGGTAAGAGCGCACCGCCCCGCGCGGTAACGGGCGGGGGCACGGTAAACCCCATCCGCAGCAAGGCCAAATAGGGAAGCATCAGGCGTGGCCCGCGCCGCTTCCGGGTAGGCTGCTAGAGTGTGCCAGCAATGGCAGACCCAGAGGAATGACCATCATCCGCCGCTTGCGGTGGATACAGAACCCGGCTTACAGGGCCACTCCGCTTTATTTCCCTTCCCGTGACATCTGCTAGGGTTAGCCCCCTCATGGAGGCAGTCATGACCGTCGAATTTGCAGGTGTGGCCAAAGCCAAACAATTGCGGGAATACTTTGCCCGTCATGGTCGTATTTATATTGTGGTCAATGCCACGGATGATGATGTGGTCGTGCCGGAGCATCTGCACGGCGATCCAGCGTTGCGGCTGGTGCTGAATGTACGCATGCCGCAGACCATTATTATCAAGGATGACGTATTGGAATCCGAACTTTCCTTCTCCGGCAACCTGTTTCACTGTTCCATTCCCATGCAGGCGATCTGGGCAGCCTATATGCCGGAACAGCAGATTGAGAATGGCATCCTGTGGGAGGAGGATGTGCCGGAAACCATACGGGCCGTGGTCAAGGCTGTGCGCGGCATGCGCGAGGATGGCAATAAACGTGAGCCAGAAAACAACCCGGACACGGAAGCTGAAGAGGGACAGGGCGGCCGGCGGGTGGGTCATTTGCGGGTGATCAAATAATCCTCCGGCAGACATATCGTTTCATCGCCTTCGTTCTGCCGGGCTTATGCGTGCTGGCCACACCGCTATGGGCGCAAACAAATGATGCGCGCCTGCGTATTGCCATTCCCCATGAAGACATGCAGGCCGCCCGTCCGGATACCCGGTTGACGGATACCAAACTGGCGCTACGCCTTGCTTTGCCGCAATTATGGGACCGTATCGTACCGCGGGAAATGCGTCCCCAGGCCGATTCCATTACGTCAAATTACGGTCTGGTCGCCCGCATTATTCCCGCTGGCGAGAAGACGGTTGTTGAATTTAATGGCAAAGCCGTCTTCCGTACACTCAAGGATCACCATATTCCCGCCATTGTCCTGGCTCCGCGTTTTCATCTTGTCCTTAAGATGCGTAATAGCGCCAGACTTGAAATGAGCCAGACCCAAATCCTGCTCATGCAGGAGGCAAAAGACCTTGCCGCCAACTGGGGTATTGAACTGGCCGATAACGCTCCGAGCGTGGTTATTGTATGGCAATGGCTGGATAATCAGCAGGTCATGCTTAGTCTGCGCGGGAATTCGCGTCTGCAGGAATTTTCTGAAACGCGTACAATTACCGATGCGGATCCGTTACCCGTGCTCTCGGACTGGCTCAAAACCACTTTACTCAAAGCACGCGATGCCTATGCTTTTGATGCTGGCAGTCCGGAAAACATTAACACCGCAAACGCAATATTCGATCAGCAGATTACCCTGACCATAGACCGGACAACATCATTAATGGCACAAGTGGCATTGGAAGATGCCCTTAACAATGACCCACGCGTCCACCTCGTGCTTCCAGTCAGTCTCGGAGCAACGCGTCAGCGTTATCTGTTGCTGCTGGAAGGAACCGACAGCAGATGGTTACCGGAATGGTTTGAACGCCGGGGCTACCGACTGGTGGCATTGCCCGAAGGCGGCTGGCTGGCGCAATGATTCGCAAGGTTGTCAATCTTCCGAATTTACTGACCCTGGGCCGTATTCTGATTACACCCTTTATCGTCTATTCAATTCTAAACGGTTTTGCTATACAGGCACTGACTTTGATGGTGATCGCAGGCCTGACCGATATGCTTGACGGCGCCATTGCCAAACACTTTCACATGCAGACGATGGTTGGCGCCTATATGGATCCCATCGCTGACAAACTGATGCTGGTGGGCTCCATCATCAGCCTGTTTATCGTGGGGCAAGTACCGATGTTTCTGTTTCTGGCAGTGGTGTTCCGTGATGTCATCATCGTAATTGGCGCCATGGCGTATGAGTTGGTAACCCGCCGGCTGGAAATGCAACCCACCTACCTCTCTAAAGTGACAACGGTAGTACAAATTATCTATGTATCCACTGCCTTGCTACATATCGCCTGGCCGCTTCCTGCTATCATGATGGATGCCGCCGCATGGATAACATTCGCCATCACATGCGCCTCCGGTGTGCAATATATGATTCTGTGGACCAGCAAAGCTACGCATGAGGAGAATACCTCATGATGCTGGCTATGAATAATGCAGACTAAATCCGTGCAGTGGTGGATCAATGTGGGGCTGTTCGCGGCTCTGGTTGGTTTGTTGTTATGGCTGTTAACGGGCGTGGCCGGACCATTGCTGATTGCCTGGCTGCTGGCTTACCTGCTTGTGCCATTGGTTACATGGCTGAATACGCATGGCATCAAGCGTGACTGGGCCACGCTGGCGGTATTTTTATTTGGGTTGATTGGAATCGTGCTGTCGGTGATTCTGCTCGCACCGCCGCTCATCACGCAAATTGTCCATTTTATCCATGCTCTGCCGGATGCAGTGCTGCGTCTCAAGGAGCAATGGGCACCGTGGATTCAAACGCATTTGGGACTGGATATAGCGGATGAGATCGACCGCTGGAGCCTGTGGCTACGAGGACAGGCCAAAGGGCTGGACCTGGAATCCATTTCTCCGTGGGCGCACTGGGGACTATCGGCTGTGTCCAGCGTTTTCGGCGCAATTCTGGGGCTGTTCAAGATTATTCTGATTCCGCTGTTTGCCTTTTACCTGCTGCACGACTGGGACAAAATCGGTCGTATGATGCATGATCGCCTGCCGCATCAGAGCCGCGAAATGGTGTTGCGCCTGGTGAATGAAATAGATGCCATCATCAGCGCCTTTCTGCGCGGTCAGTTCACGGTGTGTCTTATTCTGGCAGGCTTTTACAGTATTGGCCTGTTTATCGCGGGCATCCCGTTTGCGCTGGCAATCGGCCTGGTGTCGGGATTACTTGCATTCATTCCTTATGTCGGACTGATTACCGGCTTTTGCGCTGCTGCCCTGATGTCGCTGTGGAACTTCGGTGTGGATCAGCATCTGTTGAGCGTGTTGATTGTATTCGGCGTGGTACACATGCTCGAAGCGTTCTATCTGGCACCAAAGGTGCTGGGCGACAAGCTGGGACTACATCCACTGGTGATTCTGCTGGCCTTGACCATCGCCGCCGACCGTTTCGGCTTTGCCGGAGTGTTGCTGGCGGTACCGGTGACAGCAGCGGGCACGGTACTGGTCCGGGAAATTGACCGCCGCTACCGTAACGATCAGGACTCCGTTTCCGATTGAAGCAGCAACTACTTGATCTTCATCTTCCCCTGCATTACGAATATGGCGACTGGGTGCGCCACGCAGGAATCGAGACCGCGCACAACCGGCTGGCATTATGGCTGGTGCATGGTGGACGCCTGTGGCTGACATCAAGCGCCCCTGCGGGTAAAACCCATCTTTTGCATGCGCTGGCGAAGGAACATACTCACCTTGGTCTTATCACGCCGGATCCGGAAACCGTACATGCACTCCGGCAAGTACAGACATGGCTCGAACAGTTGTCAGGCTATGCTTATTGGGTCATTGATATCGCAGCAGGCCCGATACCACAGGCCACTGCCATTGCCCTGTTTCATTTGCTGGAACGGGCGCGCGAAATGAATCGGCACATTGTCATTGCATGGCGTAATGAAGATACCGCCAATCTACCACCGGAACTCGCCAGCCGCCTGGCGGCTCTGGAACGCATCGACATGCATCCGCCCGGGAACGACCATGACCTCACCGCCATACTGAAAAGTGTAGCAACTGTTCGTCAATGGAACGTGGATGATGCCATCCTGCAACTCATATTGACCCATCTGCCGCGTCATCTGCCCGGCATCATTGATGCGCTGAAAGACCTCGAAAACAGTTCACTGGCCGAACGTAAACGCCTGACGCGGACATGGGCCAGCAAACAGATCAAAACCATACGGCAGCAAAAACAAACCGCGCTGCCAACGACGGAATAACTTCGGACCATCCCGATTTCAGCCAAAAAAGAAGGCGGCCTTAAAAAGGCCGCCTTCTTCGTAACATCCGAACGGGATGACTACATCATGCCGCCCATACCACCCATACCGCCCATATCTCCGCCACCTGCTGGCGCAGCAGATTCCGGCTTCGGCGCTTCAGCTACCATAGCTTCGGTGGTGATCAGCAGACCGGCGATGGAAGCCGCATTCTGCAATGCGGAACGAACCACCTTGGTCGGGTCAATCACGCCCTGTTCCACGAGGTTGCCATATTCTTCGGTTGCCGCGTTGTAACCGAAATTGGCTTCCTTGTTGTTTTCAACCTCGTTCACCACGACCGAGGCTTCAACACCGCAGTTGACCACGATCTGGCGCAACGGCGATTCCACGGCGCGGTATACGGCTGCAATGCCAACCTCCTGGTCGTGATTGTCACTCTTCAGACCATCCAGCACCTTGCGCGCACGGATCAGGGCGACACCACCGCCAGCCACAATGCCTTCTTCCACGGCAGCACGGGTGGCATGCAGAGCATCATCCACACGATCCTTCTTTTCCTTCATGGCCACTTCCGTCGCAGCACCGACCTTGATAACCGCTACGCCACCAGCCAGTTTGGCCAGACGTTCCTGCAGCTTCTCCTTGTCGTAATCGGAGGTGGTCTCCTCAATCTGCTTGCGAATCTGACCCACACGGCCTTCGATGTCAGCCTTGGCGCCGGCGCCACTCACGATAGTGGTCGCATCCTTGGTGATCTTGACGTTAGCCGCAGTACCCAGATCGTCAACAGTAACGTTCTCAAGCTTCAGTCCCAATTCCTCGGAAATAACCTTGCCGCCAGTCAGAATAGCCATATCTTCCAGCATCGCCTTGCGGCGATCGCCGAAGCCCGGCGCCTTGACGGCAACCACATTGACCACGCCACGAACCTTGTTGACCACCAGTGTCGCCAGCGCCTCGCCTTCGATGTCCTCGGCGATAATCAGCAGCGGCTTACCGGAACGGGCCACAGCCTCCAGCACGGGCAGAAGATCACGCATATTGGATATCTTCTTTTCGTGCAACAGGATGTATGGATCCTGAACATTCGCCTCCATGCGCTCCGCATCGGTAACAAAATAAGGCGACAAATAACCGCGGTCGAACTGCATACCTTCAACGACATCCAGTTCCGTTTCCAGACCCTTGGCCTCTTCCACGGTAATCACGCCTTCCTTACCGACCTTGTCCATCGCATCAGCGATAATCTGGCCGATTTCAGGATCGCCGTTGGCCGAAATGGTGCCAACCTGAGCGATTTCTTCCTGGTTCTTGACCTCTTTGGAAAGCTTCGTCAATTCCACAACGAGGGTATCCACTGCTTTATCTACACCACGCTTGACGTCCATCGGATTCATGCCAGCGGCTACCGCTTTGACGCCTTCTTTGGCAATGGACTGAGCCAGAACCGTAGCGGTGGTGGTGCCGTCACCGGCAATATCAGCCGTCTTGGAAGCTACTTCCTTGACCATCTGCGCACCCATATTCTCAAACTTGTTTTCCAGCTCGATTTCCTTGGCGACGGTTACGCCGTCCTTGGTAATGGTCGGGGCGCCCCATGATTTGTCGAGTACGACATTGCGGCCCTTCGGACCCAATGTAACCTTTACAGCGTCGGCCAGTTGATTGACCCCACGCATCATCTGCGAGCGGGCATCTTCACCGAAATGAATGTCTTTTGCTGCCATTCTTCTATCTCCTTGTTTTCTCTAATTTATCAGGATTCGATTACGCCGAGGATGTCATCCTCACGCATCATCAAGAGTTCCTTGCCGTCGAGCTTGATCTCGGTACCGGCATATTTGGAAAATATAACCTTGTCGCCAGCCTTGACGTCCAGCGGACGCACATCGCCATTCTCCAGAATCTTGCCTTTTCCAGCGGCCACTACTTCACCCTGTATCGGCTTTTCCTTGGCTGTATCCGGGATAATAATACCTCCGGTGGATTTTTCTTCCTCGTCCAGACGGCGGACGATCACACGATCATGTAAAGGACGAACCTTTGTTGCCATCGTTGCTACTCCTTATGCTTTATTGTCGGAATAAGTTTATGGGGTCAGCCAATGGCTGATTCAACCCCTTCGGGGAAAGTTTTTAGCACTCTCTCCAAAGGAGTGCCAATAGTGGGAACAAGCCATTGACTGTCAACAGTTTTCTCACCTCAAATCAGCAACGGTTTCAGCCACCGGCACGTTTGGCTTTATGTCCTTCCTGTTCGAGCAGGAGCAACAGCTTCTCGCAGTGATCGCCCTGAATCTCAAGGGTATTGTTTTTGATTGCGCCACCGGTGCCCAGCTTTCCCTTCAGGCGCTTGAGAAGTAACTTCAACTCGCTCTCCGGCAAATGCAGGCCATCAACCACGCACACTGTCTTTCCTCTCCGCCCCTTCACTTCACGGCGGATGCGCACGCCCTGTTTGGCCGGGTTCTTAGCGGTTGCAGCCTGTGCCTGCTGCTTCGATTTCTTCTTACCCTTGCCGCGCATTGGCTTATCGAGCTGCCCATGCTCGGTGGAGTAAACCAGCCGGTTGCTATCCGCCATATCTGTCCTCCTTCATCGCCTGCTTCCCCCACGTCCGGCAGACTCTTAAGCCAATTTATCATCAGCGATATGATAGTCCGGATCTTCCTTGATATTGACTTCTACCAGGTCGGCCGCTGTGGTCAGCAGTTTTCTGCACTCGGGACTCAGGTGCTTCAAGTGTAGATTCTTGCCAGCTTTTTTGTACCTGTCTGCCAGGTTGTCGATTGCTTCAATGGCTGAATGATCAGCGATACGGGACATGGCGCAATCAATATAAACATCACCGGGATCATTGGCCGGATCAAACAGTTCATTGAAACGGTGTACCGATGCGAAAAACAGCGGCCCGTGAACCCGGTATACCCTCGAACCATCCTCGTTGTCTTCTTTGGTGACGTAGATATGGCGGGCCTGCTTCCAGGCGAAGACCAGCGCCGTGGCAATGACACCGATGATGACAGCGGTGGCCAGATCGGTGAAGACGGTAACCACGGCAACCAGAATGCCTACAAAGGAGTCTTCACGCGGGATTTTGTTCAGTAAATTGAAGCTACCCCATTCAAACGTGCCGATGACCACCATGAACATCAGGCCGACCAGTGCTGCCACCGGCACCATGGCGATCAGACCGGATGCGAACATGATAAACACCAGCAGAAACAGTGCGGCGGCAATGCCGGACAGGTTTCGCAAACCGCCGGATGAAATATTGATCATGGTTTGTCCGATCATGGCGCAACCACCCATACCGCCGAAAAAGCCGTTCACGGTATTGGCCAGTCCCTGCCCGATGGAGACGCGATTGCCCTGTCCGCGGCTACCGGTTATCTCGTCGACTACGCTCATGGTCAGCAGCGATTCGATCAGGCCGACCCCGGCCAGAATGACAGCATAGGGGAAAATAATCCCGAGAGTTTCAAGATTGAACGGCACGGCCGGGATATGGAAAGCCGGGAAACCACCGCTAATATCGGCAATGTCTCCGACCGATTTGGTATCCAGCCCGCCGAAAATACCGATGAGGCTGATGGTGATAATAGCCACTAAACCAGCCGGAATGGCGCGGGTTATTTTGGGTAGGAAAAACATGATGGCCATGGTCAGCGCCACCAGTCCAAGCATGGTGAACAACGGGCCGCCTCCCAACCAGTGCATGGCACCATCCGGACCCTCGCTCCTGAAATGATCCATCTGCGCCAGAAAAATCACAATGGCTAAACCGTTCACGAAGCCCAGCATCACGGGATAGGGCACCATGCGGATGTATTTACCGAATTTGGCAGCGCCGAACATTATTTGCAATATACCGGTCAGCACCATGGTGAGAAACAGATATTCCACGCCGTACTGGGCGACCAGCGCCACCATAACCACCGCCATCGAACCTGTAGCGCCGGAAATCATGCCCGGGCGACCGCCGACCAGTGAAGTGACCAGCCCCATCAGAAAGGCACCATACAGGCCGACCAGTGGATTAACGCCGGCAACAAAGGCGAATGCGATCGCTTCCGGCACCAGTGCAAAGGCCACCGTCAAACCGGATAAAATATCATCCCTGGCCTTGGCGGCGTGATCGTAATATAGCTGAAACATGGTGGCTCCTGGTCAGTCGACGGGGCGCGGCACTCTAGTTCCGAGAGTGATTTGCGCAACTGGCCTGTCACAGAATTTTGAGGATACTAACCTGTATTATTTATGAACAGCCGTGATGATTTGATTCGGACTTGTGCCGTAACGTGGAATCGGGCTACCTATGACAGAACACGAATAGCAAAACGGTACGAACTGGCCGATTGGCCAAAAGTCAGTATATGCTCACCGACGGGCAACGGCACGATGGTGGGGACATTGCCATAACCGATGCGTTCACCATTCAACTCACAGAAATCACCATGATTTATCAGGTGCAATTGCAATCCTTTTTCTTCCGCAGCTTCGATCTGCACATGACATGCGCGGATTGCCCTGCCTTCCCCCGCCAGTTTCACATCCACGCGTGTGCGTGCCTGGAACAGGTCGGTTACGCTGGCCGGCCCGGAATAGGCACCAAACACCCAGGGCAAGCGTGTGATCATGCGCGGTTGATTGCATAGTGCGCGCTTGGCCTTATCGTTCAGACCTTCAAGCTTGGCATGCATGACCATCGTGTCATCCAGTTCGGGCTCCTCAATCAGGCTATCCTGCAACCGCGAAAACAAGGCAGCGAGTAGCGGCACCAGACGGTTGCCTGGTCCGTTGACCAAACGAATCAGGGCGCCCCGGTCAATAATCTCGACCAGGCCATCCGTCAAAGCTGTTACGGTTGCGGTGCGCTGCTTTACGATTCCGGCCAATCCAAGTTCGCCTACGATCTCACCGGGCCCCAGGGTCGACGTTGCAAGCGCGCCACTCGCTGTTTTATGGCGCACCTGTAGCCAACCGTCCTGAATCAGGTAGGCGGCCGTATCATCATCACCCTGCCCCATCAGTACATCACCTTCCGAAAACTCCATGGTTCGCGCCATATATCAATTGCCCCGTTTTTCAAATTATCAACTGCTACCTTGCTAAGGAAACTCTGAGTTTTTCAGAGTATCCCTAATAACAATATAGCCAATGCATAGGCCAGTCACCAAAAATAAAGGCAGGTGCGCCACATAGCTGTGATGTAAGTCGCAAAACACCTTTTCTGCTTCCGGTTGCCGCTGACAACATGCTGGGGCATCATGCGCTCTCTTAACCTGTTACGGGGGAGTTCATGTCTGCCAAGCAGAAAAATACCGGTAAATCCGGTCAGAGTATAACCCATGAAGGCCGTGAATACAGTGCCGACACCTTGCGTGCCATGCACGATTCGATGCTGTTCATCCGTCGTTTCGAGGAAAAGGCAGGCCAGCTTTATGGCCTGAAAAAAATCGGCGGCTTTTGTCATTTGTGCAACGGACAGGAAGCCGTATGCGTTGGTGCGCAGCATGCGGCCAAGGTTTCCGATTATTTTATGACCGGCTACCGCGATCATGGCCATGTATTGGCGCGTGGCGCAGACCCGACTGCCGTCATGGCGGAACTCCTGGGTCGTGCCGGCGGTATTGTCAAAGGCAAGGGCGGCTCAATGCATATGTTTGATGCCGGTCTCAACTTTGCCGGCGGCAATGGCATCGTCGGTGAGCAGGTGCCCGTCGGTCTGGGATTTGGTTTCTCATCGTGGTACCGCAAGGACAACCGTGTCACCCTGTGTTTTCTTGGCGATGGCGCCATTAATCAGGGCGCCGTGTACGAATCGATGAATATGGCATCGCTGTGGAAGCTGCCTGTCGTTTTCGTGGTGGAAAACAACCAGTACGCCATGGGCACGGCGCTGGACCGTGCCTCGGCGGAAACACATTTGTTCAAACGCGGTATCAGTTTCAAGGTGCCGGGCATGCAACTGGACGGTATGGATGTGCTTGAGGTGGAACGCAAGATGGGCGAAGCCATTGCCCATGCCCGTGCAGGTGAAGGCCCCATCATTGTGGAAGCCATCACCTATCGTTACCGCGGGCATTCGATGTCCGATCCGGCCACCTACCGTACACGTGAAGAGGTGGATGAATGGCGTACCGGCCGTGACCCGATAGCACGGCTGCAGGGACAAATGGTTGAAGCAGGTCTTGCCACCGAGGAATCCTTTAAGGAAAAAGACAAGGCCATCAAGAAAGAAATTAATGCCATAGTCAAAACTGCCGAAGCTCAACCGCAACCCGAAGCAACGGAGCTGTGGACCGATGTATACTCCGACCCGATTGAAGGCGCATATCCCTATCCGGGCAAGGTAGGTTGACATGAGTAAAATCACCTATCGTGAAGCGTTAAATCAGGCAATGTGCGAAGAAATGGAGCATGATGAGTCCGTATTTCTGATGGGTGAGGAAGTTGCCGAATACAATGGCGCCTACAAGGTT
>BTQQ01000043.1:0-12081 GCA_036985955.1 Zetaproteobacteria bacterium
CCGCAAACGGATATTTGAGATTACCAAAACTATTTGTCATTTAGTCCATAGCAGAGGATAAAGCCGATCCGGAACACACGGAGAGCTTATAGTTCTTCCGGATCAAACGAATCCACAACAATCGCCTGCCAGGTTGATTGGGCAGCCTTGCGCAGCAGCGCTTCTTCCTCCTCATTGACCAGATTGGCCTTGCGCAGTTCTGTGATGGCAGTTTCATCATCAAGGGTGGTGACGACTCCGGCTTTCTGCGCGCGGTGTAATTTTTCTTCCGCTTCGGTGGCATCAATCACTGCTTCAAAGGCATGTTCAATGCGTCCCAGCGGATCATCAGGCTTATTCGTGATGTAAATGCCGTTGGTCAGGCGATCCCGTGTTTCGCCCGGTTCCAGAATGGAAGCAGCGATGCGGTGTCCGAGCGCATCATCGGGTGGCGAATACGGTCGACCAAGCGGGAAGATGAAGAAACGCAGTGGTCGGCGTATCCACCGGTTCGGGAAGTTGTTCAGGAAGCCATCAAGTTGCTGCTGAGCCTGATACAGCGCATCTTCGCATGCCCATTGCAGGTAGGGGATGTCTTCTTCATGCCGACCCTGATTTTCAAAGTGTTTGATGGTCGCCGAGGCGATGTACAGTTGAGCCAGCACATCACCCAGGCGGGCGGACAGTTTTTCCTTGCGCTTCAACGCACCGCCCAGTACGCCCAGCGTAATGTCGGAGACAAAAGCCAGATTGGCGCTTAGCCGTTCAATGTGTTGAGCATACCTGCGGGATGGGGCGGTGACGGGTGGGCGGGCCAATCTGCCGCCGGTTAGTCCCAGCAGCAGGCTGCGCACTTTGTTGCTGCCGGTGAAGCCGATATGGGCGAACAGAGCGCGATCAAATGCTTCCAGTGCTACGGATTCATTTTCTTCGTTTGCTGCCTGAATTTCCTTCAACAAATACGGATGGCAGCGAATGACACCCTGTCCGAAGATGATGAGGCTGCGGGTCAGAATATTCGCGCCTTCCACCGTAATGCTGATCGGAATGGCTTCATACGTGCGTGCCAACAGGTTCATAGGCCCCATAATAATGGCCGTGCCGCCAAATACGTCCATGGCATCGTTCACCACTGTCCGCATGCGTTCCGTACAATGATATTTGGCAATGGCTGAAATCACGGAGGGTTTCTCGCCCTGATCCACCGCATTGGCGGTTATCTGGCGCGTGGCATCCATGGCATAGGCGTTTCCGGCAATACGTGCCAGAGCTTCCTCTACACCTTCCATACGGCCGATGGGGATTTTGAACTGGCGGCGGATGCGGGCGTAGGCACCGGTTGCGCGTACACATAATTTTCCCGCACCGGCGGAAAGTGACGGCAGGGAAATTGAGCGTCCGTCGGCAAGGCATTCCATCAGCATGCGCCAACCCTGACCAACATAGTCCACACCGCCGATAATCCACTCCAGCGGGATAAATACGTCGTGCCCCATTACAGGGCCATTCTGGAACGCCTGCTCCAGCGGCAGATGGCGCTTGCCAATCTCCACGCCCGGCGTATCGGTGGGGATCAGAGCCAGCGTGATGCCTCTGTCCTCCTCTTTGCTCAGTAAATGATCCGGGTCGAACAGCTTGAAGGCCAAACCCAGCACGGTAGCCACCGGGGCCAGCGTGATATAACGCTTTTCCCAGTTCAGCCGAATCCCCAGCACATTCTTTTTGCCCTTGAATGTTTGTTTGCAGACAATACCGGTGTCGCGCATCGCTGCGGCATCACTGCCGGCCCATGGGCTGGTCAGAGCAAAGCAGGGAACATCTTCACCTCTGGCCAGACGCGGCAGATAATGGCCCTTTTGTTCCTCCGTGCCGTAGTTCATCAATAACTGTCCCGGCCCCAGCGAATTGGGGACCATGACCGTAACGGCTGCCGTGCTGCTGCGGCTGGCGACCTTCATCACCACGGCGGAATGTGCCTGAGCGGAAAATTCCAGACCACCGAACTGTTTGGGGATAATCATGCCGAAAAAACCATTCGATTTGATGAATTTCCATACTCTGGGAGGCAAATCGTGCAGCACATGGTTGATTTCCCAGTCGTCGAGCATGCTACATAGTTTTTCTACAGGACCATCAAGAAAAGCCTGTTCTTCCTTACTCAGTTTCGGTGCGGGCTGATCAAGCAGAACGTTCCAGTCCGGTTTGCCGGAAAACAGCTCGGCATCCCACCATGTGGTTCCGGCCTCCAGTGCCTGTTGCTCCGTGTCGGACATGGATGGCATGGCTTCTTTGAGCAAAGGCAGCAAGTGCTTGCTGATGAGCTTACGGCGGAGGGGTGGAACGTTCAATGGGACAAAAATCAGCGTAAAAATCAGCCATGTAAGCACAAGAAATACTGTTGGCAGCGCATCCAGAGCAGTTACGGCCACCAGGATTAAAACAGTTGCTCCCGTCCATACGGGAAGTGAGGCGCGGATAAAGGCCAGCACCATAAAAGCGACCAGAAGCAGTAGCAGGAAGCACAAAACCGGCATGAGTATCTCCTTTTCTTTTTAGCAGGGTCGGCTCCGCAAGCTGTGAACTTACGCGAGCAAGTCATTCTGAGTATAGCTGAATGGTGGGTAATAAGTCACATCCTTCATGATTTTCACGGCTTGACCGTGGCTGCCGCATCACCATAATGCCGCAACCCTTTGTCCCTGTATGGAAAACAGAGGTGGCAAGGAGATGAGCATGGGAAGTCTCTTGCAGGTTCAGTTACAGAACATTCCGGCATCCGGCTGGCACTGGCATGGCAGATTTCATGCAGCAGATTTACAGGATGACAGTTGTGGCGATATTGCAGCATTGCCACATGGGTGTTCGGATGCGGACTGGGATGCTGTGCTGGAGCATAAGGGTGGCTGTTACCATCTGGGTGGGCGCTGGAGCATTTCCATCCGTTGCATTTGTTGCCGCTGTAATGGCCCTGTCGAGCATACGATTTCCGGGACTCTGACACGCATTTTCCGCATGGAATCCTGCGATGATACAGACAGCGGCGATAAAGATGTGCTGCCGCCGCCGGGGCAGATTAACCTGGTGGATGTGCTGCGTGAGGAGATATGGCTGGTCTGGCCACAGAACGTGGCGTGCCGGCCGGAATGTAAGGGATTATGTCCGCATTGCGGCGCCGACCTGAATCGGGCATCTTGCGGATGTGCGGCCGATGATGAAGATCACCCGTTTTCGGTGTTAAAGAATATCGTGAAGCAGTAATATATCCATGGTGGCCAAATATTCCGCCGGGTAGAGACAGGAGAGTGAAATGGCAGTTCCAAAAAGAAAAACGAGCACTTCCAAACGTAATATGCGCCGTGCGCATGATCGCCTGGGTGCATCCGCGATGAGTGAATGCCCGAATTGTGGCGAAATGATGCGTCCGCATCACGTGTGCCCGCATTGCGGTCATTACAAGGGCCGTGAGGTTATCGCAACAGACGAGGCCTGAGTTCCTTGTCCCGTATTATTGTTGACGGTCACGGTGGTGATGATGCGCCACGGGTCATCATCGAATCGCTCCAGCAAATCCTGTCCGGCGGGAAAGGCTCCAACGAAGAAGGCTCGATTGAATTGGGCATTGTTGGACAGCCCGAAGTTCTCACTCCGGCACTGGATGCGGCAGGCATAGCGGGCCGGGTAGAGATGATCCCGGCAGCGCAAACGATTGATATGTGTGAGTCTCCGGCCATAGCATTGCGGCGCAAGAAGGATTCCTCCATTCATGTTGGCACACGGCAAGTGCGTGACGGGCATTGGGATGCGCTGGTCAGCGCGGGCAATACCGGTGCGCTGATGGCGATATCCAAGTTTATCCTGAAAACACTTCCTGACGTGGATCGCCCGGCTATTGCTTCCATGATTCCAGCCATTGATGGTCAGACGCTGTTGCTGGATGCGGGTGCCAATGTAGATAGCTCATCCGAGCATCTGCTGCAATTTGCCGTGATGGGTTCCTGTTACATGCAGGCAGCGGAGGGCATGGACTCGCCGCGTGTTGGTTTGCTCAATATCGGTTCCGAAGACATCAAGGGAACGGATGTCGTTAAAGTCGCGGCAGCGGAGCTCAGGGAAATGAATCTGAATTTCGTAGGCAATGTGGAGGGTACGGACCTTTTTCTTGATACCGTGGATGTAGTGGTTTGCGACGGGTTTGTGGGCAACGTGGCGCTCAAGACCATGGAAGGCGTTGCACGCTTTATCATACATAACCTGCGGCGCGAATTAAGTGGAAGTTTGAGTGCAAAAATGGGGACTCTGCTGGCCCGGGATGCATTAAAACGCCTCAAATCAAAAATTGATCCTGCGGAATATAATGGTGCGCCGTTACTTGGGCTGAACGGGATTGTGGTTAAAAGCCATGGTGGTGCGAATACCCGCGCATTTGTTCGTGCAATTATGGTCGCTCATCGGGAAGTGGATTCGAACCTCAGGGAGTATACTGTTGAAGCCATGAATCAATGGACGGAGAATTAATGATGCCGCATGTGCATATCACCGGCATTGGCGGCTACCTTCCGGAGCGCATCCTTACAAATGCCGAACTGGCATCACTGGTAAACACCACGGATGACTGGATCGTGGAACGCACAGGCATACGGGAACGGCATATTATTGGCGAAAACCAGCATACTTCGGACCTTGCTGTGGAAGCGGCCAGACAGGCGCTCGATGATGCCGGATTGAAACCCTCTGATCTGGACGCATTGGTGGTAGCAACCACCACGCCGGATATGATTTTTCCCTCGACTGCGGCCGTTGTGCAGTCCAAATTGGGAGCATCCGGCTTTCCTGTATGGGATATTCAGGCCGTATGCTCCGGTTTTGTGTATGGACTGGCGCAAATCACGGGTATGATGGAAGCGGGCATGTTTAGCCGTGTTCTGCTGATCGGAGCAGAATCTATGTCCCGTATCCTTGACTGGAAGGATCGTTCGACCTGCGTGCTGTTTGGTGACGGCGCGGGGGCCGTTGTGCTTGAGCGCATGGATGAGGAAGGGGGTATCATGGGCTCTGTGCTGAACGCTGATGGCTCCTATCGGCCCTTGCTGATGGCCAAACATCCCCATCCCGGCGCGAGTCCTGATATGCCGGATATGCGTATTGATGCGGCTGGCGTGGCAGCGGTCGAAATGCGTGGCAATGAGGTGTTTCGCATTGCGGTCAATAAACTGAGTGAGGTGGTTGAGCAGGTATTGAATCACTGCCGCGTCGATGCATCCGACCTGGATTGGCTGGTTCCGCATCAGGCCAATATCCGTATTATCAATGCTACAGCAAAAAAGTTGAAACTTGGGACCGAACGTATTGCCATTACGGTGGATAAACATGCCAATACGTCATCGGCCAGTGTTCCTTTGGCTCTCAATACGTATTATCGTGAAGGGAAGATAAAGGAAGGCCAGCTCATACTGCTGGAAGCATTTGGCGCGGGGTTTGTCTGGGGTGCTAATCTGTTACGCTGGACCAAGGGTTGAGTTCAGAACTCGCGTTCCTGTTTCCGGGTCAGGGTTCTCAAAGCCGGGGCATGCTCCGTGAGTTTCTCGACACGGAACAGGTGGTTGCCGATACGTTTACCGAAGCCTCGGATGTACTTGGCTATGATATGCACGAACTGACTCGTGATAACCCGAATGAGAAATTAAATCAAACCGAATACACTCAACCCGCATTGCTTACGGCTTCCACAGCCTTGCTCCGCTTGTGGGAGCAACGGGATGGCACGCAAGCCAAACATGCCGCAGGACACAGTTTGGGTGAATATTCAGCGTTGGTAGCCGCTGGTAGCCTGTCTTTCTCTGACGCCCTCGTTCTGGTTGCTTTTCGGGGCCATGTTATGACTGAAGCCGTTCCGGAGGGCATGGGGCGCATGGCTGTGATTCTGGGGCTTGAGAATGATCAGGTGAAAAGTTTGTGTCATGAGATTTCTACGGATGTTGAAAAAGTCTGGCCCGCCAACTACAACTGTCCGGGACAACTGGTTGTGGCCGGTCATACGGCAGCCGTGAATTGTATAATGGAACGGGCCAAAGATGCGGGCGCACGGCGTGCAATTCCTTTACAGGTGAGCGCGCCTTCGCATACGCCGTTGATGCAGCCGGCTGCTGATGCCATGAGAAAGCGGCTGAAGGATGTTGAAATCAAAACACCGAAGATGCCCGTTTGGAGTAACGCACTGGCTTCCCCTCTTGAGAAACCGGGTGAAATCGAAGCAGCACTGGTGCAGCAACTGGTGTCACCCGTACGCTGGACGGAAACTATCTGCCACATAACCCGTATGGGTGTGTGCCGTGGTGTGGAAATGGGGCCTGGCAAGGTCTTGTCGGGCATTGTGCGCCGTATTGACAGATGTTTTACGGTTTGTCCCGTTGATACGCCTGACAATCTGGCTGGCGCTCTGGAACAAATGGTTGGAACAAATGGCAGGAGGTAATTCATGAGTGAATCACGTGTTGCAGTGGTGACTGGTGCAAGCCGGGGTATTGGCTATGCGATTGCCAGCGAGCTGGCTGCTTCCGGATACCGCCTGGCTATCTGTGGTACCCGTGAAGATACGATCAAGCAGGCGGCCGATAAGATTCATACTCAATATAACGTTGAGGTAAAGCCAGCCGCTGTTGATGTGCGCGACAGGGAGTCGCTTCAGAACTTTATCACTCAAACCGCAAAGGATTTCGGCCGGCTGGACGTGCTGGTGAATAATGCGGGAATCACTCGTGATAATATTTCCATGCGTATGAAGCCGGAAGAATGGCAGCAGGTGCTGGACACCAATCTTTCCTCGGTCTTCCATGCTTCACAGGCAGTGCTCAGGCCGATGATGAAGGCGCGTTTTGGCCGCATCATCAATATCTCGTCAGTTGTCGCATCTATGGGGAATCCCGGCCAATTGAACTATTGCGCCAGTAAGGGTGGAATTGACGCCATGACCCGTTCGCTGGCTCGTGAAGTGGGCTCGCGTAACATCACGGTCAATGCTATTGCGCCCGGTTTTATTGCTACGGACATGACCGCTGAACTGGGGGATGATGCGCGCCATGCACTGGAAGCGCAGGTACCGCTGGGCAGACTTGGCAGCCCGGATGATATTGCGCAAGCCGTGGTCTTTCTTGCCAGTGATGGGGCCGCTTATATCACCGGTCAAATATTGCATGTCAATGGTGGCATGTATATGTAAGCTTGCCGTTGGCTGAAGGGACTGTAGCATCAGAATGCCGTATCTTGCAAAAGCGGCTTGTACAAGATGTAATGCTGTGATAGAAGCCGCATAAATCCGATCTGGGAGGACTCAATGTCTGCAGAAATTGAAGCAAAAGTCATTAAAATCGTTGCCGATCAACTCAATGTTGATGAAAGCGAAATCAACCCTGATTCATCCTTTGTAGATGATCTGGGTGCCGATTCACTGGATACGGTGGAACTGGTGATGGCTTTTGAAGAAGAGTTTGGTATCGAAATTCCTGATGATGATGCCGAGAAGATTCAGAACGTACAAAACGCTATCGATTATATCGCCGCCAAGGCGGAATAATTCCTTATGACTCGACGCGTTGTCGTCACAGGCGTCGGGCTGGTTACTCCGCTGGGCGCCAGCATGGAAACCACATGGAATAATCTGATTGCCGGTCAGCCGGGTATTCGTCGTATTACCCGGTTTGATGCGGAAACAACAGGCATGGCATGTACTATTGCGGGTGAGGTTCCTGATTTTGACATAAGTCAGTATGTGAATCGCAAGGATGCCCGCAAGATGGATACCTTTATCCAGTATGGCATTGCCGCTGCTCATATGGCTATCGAACATTCCGGTCTCGAGATCAATGAAGCCAATGCGAACCGTGTCGGTGTAATCATTGGATCCGGAATGGGCGGTTTGCCGAACATTGAAAAAACCATGCGTGCTTATGAAGCAGGCGGGGCGCGTAAGATTTCACCATTCTTTATTGCTCAAACCATTATCAACATGACATCGGGATGGGTGTCTATGCTGACAGGCGCCAAAGGTCCGAATTCCGCTACGGTGACAGCCTGTGCCAGCGGCACGCACGCTATCGGTGATGCTTTTGAAATCATTGCCCGGGGAGATGCCGACGCAATGATAGCTGGCGGTACGGAGGCGTGTATCTGTGAGCTTGCCGTGGGTGGCTTTGCTGCCTCCCGGGCTCTCTCCACGCGCAATGATGAACCGGAAAAAGCATCGCGTCCGTGGGATAAGGAGCGCGACGGGTTCATCATGGGTGAAGGTGCAGGTGTACTGATGCTGGAATCACTGGATTCAGCCAAAGCGCGTGATGCGGATATTCTGGCGGAGGTGGCAGGCTATGGCATGTCCGGTGATGCCTATCATATTACCGCACCCGCACCGGGCGGTGAAGGCGGTGCCAGATGTATGAAACAGATGCTGGATGGTGCGGGAATTAACTCCGAAGATGTCGATTACATCAATGCCCACGGGACATCTACGCCTGTCGGTGATCTGGCAGAGACGGAAGGCATCAAATCAGTATTTGGTGACCATGCCAGAAAGCTGATGGTGTCATCCACCAAGTCGATGACCGGGCATTTGCTGGGCGCGGCCGGTGGTATTGAAGCTGGTTTTACCGTGCTGGCCATCCATCATGGCGTGATTCCGCCGACCATCAATCTGGATGAGCCGGGAGAAGGATGCGACCTCGACTATGTGCCAAATGAAGCGCGCGAAGCCGATATTGATGTTGCGATTTCCAATTCATTCGGATTTGGCGGCACCAATGCATCGGTGGCACTCCGCAAGTTTGCGTAAGGTAATATTTGCACCACTAAGACACAAAGGCACAAAGAATAACAATTAAAAA
Organism: Zetaproteobacteria bacterium; assembly: GCA_036985955.1. GTDB lineage: Bacteria > Pseudomonadota > Zetaproteobacteria > Mariprofundales > Mariprofundaceae > JAUZQZ01. Next base: position 8,853 of record BTQQ01000043.1, read on the forward strand.
CGGGATGAATTATGGTGGATGACCATCCAATGCATATTGGTGATACGCATTGTTCAAATGGTTTTGAAACCAGCCGATTGAACTTTGTGTCTTTGTGTCTTTGTGGTTCATCTTTTTTGTTGGGTTAGGTGTATTTCCGCACTGTTCCCATGCAAGGCCGTGAGTGTTCCGCTTACGGCCTTTTTTCATGTTTTCCGGAGTATTTCTCGGCTCTGCTCGAAGACCCGTCCGGGAATGGGCGACAATTTCTGACATCCCGTAGCGGTGTCCGGCACTCACTGGATACGGTAGAGGGCAATGATGGAGATAATTTTTTCCATGAGTGGAAAAAACAGTTGCGGGGAAACATCAGTGATTCTCCGACGGTTCGTTGCCTGATTTATGCATCTTATGAGGCAGGTAATTTCATTGAGCAATTGCCTGAACCTGAATCCGCGCCGTCCTGTACGGTGCTGTGGACATTATATCCCGATGAATCTCTGTGTTTTGATCCTTCTTCCGGTCACATTTATCTTGCCGCAAGTAGTCAAGGCCAATTGGATGCGCTAGAGGTCATGCTGGATCAGACATCGGGATTTGAGAATATTTTCGCAAGTGTTCCCGCAGGTAATATAACGGCTACGTCAGGTGAAGCGTATCAGGCAGCGGTAAAACGTGTGAAAACATATATTGCCGCCGGAGATGTGTTTCAGGCGAATATTGCGCGCTTCTGGAGGATGCCGTTCGGCCATGAATATTTACCGGCGCTTTATGGCCGTCTGCGCCAGGTCAATCCGGCTCCTTTTTCCTGTTTCGCCCGGATTGAATCAGATCACGGCTTATTAAATATTCTTTCGGCTTCACCGGAGAGGCTGTTTCGCATTTCTGCCGATGGACGGGTGGATGCCCGGCCCATCGCGGGTACGCGCAAGCGCGGTGCGGAGGAACAGGATGCGGCCCTGTGCAGGGAAATGCTTCTTTCGGCCAAGGAACGCGCCGAACATATCATGCTGGTAGATCTGGAACGCAATGATCTGGGACGGGTGTGTATACCGGGAAGTGTCGAGGTGAATGAGCGCATGATCGTGGAGCGTTATGCGACCGTGCAACACATCGTTTCCAATGTGCGGGGAAAACTGGCGGAGGGTAAGGATGCCGTGGATGTGTTCCGGGCGATGTTTCCGGGTGGAACCATCACCGGTTGTCCCAAGGTACGCTGCATGGAGATTATACACGAACTGGAGAGGCAGGTGAGAGGCCCCTACACAGGCGGAATCGGTTATGTGGCCTGGGATGGTTCAGCCGATATGAATATCCTGATTCGCAGTTTCTGGCATTCGGATGGAACGCTCAACTGGGCCGCAGGTGCTGGCATTGTCGCTGATTCGGATCCGGCCTTTGAATTAATGGAGACCGAGCATAAAGCTGCGGGGCTTCTGCAAGCGCTGATCTAATCGGAGTTTCATAGGGTTCCTCATCATGGCTAGTACATGATAGTAAAAACTATTTTAGACACTGATGAACGCAGATTGACGCTGATAAATAAGCCATACCTTTCAATGAGTCTTTATGCTATTTGCGCAAATCTGTGTTTATCTGTGTCTAAAAATGAAGGTATTTTTAATGCCGTAACTGACGCTCTACCAGTGGCAGGGCAATACGGCGCGGTATTATTTTCTGCATCAAGAACAATAACTTGTGGCGAATACCGGGGACGCAGTAGCCGCCGCCATGATCCAGTCTCTTGAGGGCTTGGCTGACGATCAGCGCAGATCCCGTGCGGAAGACGGAGCCTGTGCCGTGCGGCATGCCGGATACATCCCGGAATCCCGTAGGCGAAGGGCCGGGTGCCAGCGTGACCACGCGAACCTTATCTGCCAGTTCAATACGCAATGCTTCGCTCCACCACGTTAATCCGGCCTTGCTTGCGGCATAGATACTCATGTGCGGCAGAGGGGTTTCACCGGCCAGAGAAGAGACATTGATGATAAACCCTTGATGGCGAATCAATATGGGAAGCAGGCTGTGGGTAAGCTGTACGGGTGCTGTAAGGTTTGTCTGCAACATATCCAGTTGGGGTGGTATTTCACGGTATTCAAATCTTCCCCAAACACCAAATCCGGCATTGTTCACCAGTCCTTTCAGTTCATGCTGTCGCTTGATGTTATCAATCAGTGCTTCCATGTCATCGGCAGAAGTCAAATCGCCATATACGCAGGTATGCCGGTTTGGCTGTTGTAGCATATCAAGGATTAATCGCATGCGGGCGCGATCCCGTCCGTGCAGGATGAGATCGAAACCGCGTTTTTCCAGCTGGCAGGCGAATTCACGGCCAAAACCACCAGACGCTCCGGTAATCAGAACTTTGCCGGCATTGCTCATGATGCTTTCTGTATTTTCACCATGCGTCGGCTCCGCTGTTCAAACGCACAAACTTCGTGAATGCCACAGGATTCCAGTAAAGCAAGGCAATCATCCATGGCATGCCCGACGGTTTCAGGCGAATGGGCATCTGAACCAAAGGCAAAGGGAATGCCCAACTCCGCCGCACGCCGAATCATGCGTGGATGCGGGTAGATTTCTTTCACCGGTTTGCGCAAGCCCGCCGAACTGATTTCGAGGGCGCAATCAGATTTCTCGACCGCTTGCAGCATGGATTCCATGGCAGAGGCAACGCGCTTGTTGCCCTCAGGAGGCCGATGCCCGAATTTCTTGATTAAATCGGGATGTCCGATGATATCGAACATGTTCGTAGCGGCAGATTGTGCCACGAGGTCGAAATAGGCGCACCACGCATCCTCGATATTGCAGCCATCCCAGTGTTTGATCTTGTCCGGATTATCGAAATCCCAGCCTTCGATATAGTGAACGGAGCCAATCACATAATCCCAGTTGTATGAGGCGATGATGGCAGCAACATCCGTTTCACTTCCGGGACGGAAATCCGCTTCCAGGCCCACGCGCACGGTCAATATTCCCGAGACATCATCGCGTACGGATTCAACTTCACGCTGATAATCATTCAATTCCTGCATATCCATGCGCCAGTCGTCATCAAATGCCGCTGGCATTGGCGAATGGTCGGACATGCCGATTTCGGTCAGTCCGGCGGTAATCGCAGCATCTGCATATTCGTGCACATCACCTTTGGCATGGTGGCAGCGGGGTGTATGCATGTGATAGTCGGGAACGGGTTGGTAGTGCATACGGTAATCTACTTGTTTTTCAGCGCGGGATCAGCATGGAAGGG
>BTQQ01000044.1:0-11798 GCA_036985955.1 Zetaproteobacteria bacterium
AACGTAAGTATGGATATTGAACTGCTTACTCCGATTGCAATGGACAAGGAGCTACGCTTCGCGATTCGCGAGGGTGGCCGTACGGTCGGCGCTGGCGTCGTTACCGAAATTATTAAGTAGGAAGAACAGCATAAAGCGGCGGTAGCCTGTGCTGCCGCCGCTTTGTTGCCCCTGGAGTTTAGGAAATGCGTGATTTACTGAGTTTGGCTTGTGAGGATTGCAAGCGGCGTAATTATACAACGGACAAGAATAAGCGAACGACAACTGAAAAGTTGAAGTTACGCAAGTATTGCCCATTTTGCCGCAAGCATACCCTGCATACGGAGTCAAAGGTTTAAGGATTCAGAGCGAAGGCCAGTAGCTCAATTGGTAGAGCACCGGTCTCCAAAACCGGGGGTTGGGGGTTCGAGTCCCTCCTGGCCTGCCAGTTGAGCGGGCTGTATTTGTGAATCATGCAGGCTAGGTAAAGAGGAATACATTGATGAGCCGTATTGCGGAAGCACAGAAATTTGTACGGGAAGTCCAGGCCGAAGCCAAGAAGGTTGTATGGCCGGAACGCAAGGAGGCCTTGCAATCCACCTTGATGGTGGTGGTAATGGTAATTTTTGTGGCGCTGTTCCTGTGGGCTGTCGATGGCATCATGGGTTGGCTTGTGCAGAAGGTAATTTAATGGACTGGTATGTAGTACAAGCGTATTCCACCTTTGAAGACAAGGTTGTCGAGCGCCTGACGGAACGCATTGAGCGATCCGGCCTGGCGGATCAGTTTGGTGAAATCATCGTGCCGCGCGAAGAGGTTGTTGAGCTGAAGAAGGGTCAGAAAGTCACTTCTCAGCGCAAGTTTTTCCCCGGCTATATTCTGGTCGAGATGGAAATGAATGATGAAACCTGGCATGTGGTGAAAGATACGCCCCAGGTTTCAGGTTTTCTGGGCTCAGGCGGTAAGCCACGGCCCATGCCTGCCAAGGAAGTGGCAGCGCTGAAGCAGCAGATCGAAGAAGGTGTGGAACGGCCGCGGCCTAAGGTGATGTTTGATATAGGCGATGCCGTTCGTGTGATGGATGGTCCGTTTGCTTCCTTCAACGGTGTTGTTGAAGAGGTGATGGAAGATAAGGCGAAGCTGAAGGTGAGTGTATCCATCTTCGGTCGACCGACACCCGTAGAACTCGATTTTGTCCAGGTCGAGAAGGGTTAAAAGGAAGGACATATGGCTAAGGAAGTTACAACTCTCATAAAGCTGCAGGTATCGGCCGGTAAGGCTAATCCTGCACCTCCGGTGGGCCCGGCATTGGGCCAGGCTGGTGTGAATATTATGGAATTCTGCAAGGCATTTAATGCCAAGACGCAGGAAATGGAGGCCGGCATGCCTTTGCCGGTGATCATCAGCGTATACAAGGATCGTTCGTTTGACTTTATTATCAAGACGCCGCCTGCCTCATTTCTGCTGAAGAAGGCTGCAGGCCTGCAGAAAGGCAGCCCGGAGCCCAATAAGAACAAAGTGGGCAAGGTGACTCGCGCACAGGTGCAGGGAATTGCTGAAACTAAAATGCCTGATCTGAATGCCTATGACGTGGAAGCTGCAATGCGGATTATCGAAGGCACGGCCCGGTCCATGGGTCTGGAAGTGGAGGGCTAAGCGATGGCAAAAATTTCAAAACGGATGCAGGCAGCCCGCGAGGTTGCCCCCAAAGAAGCAGTGACGCTGGATGCGGCTGTTGCGGCAGTGTTAGCCCAGCCTGCTGCCAAATTCGATGAATCTGTAGACGTGGCCGTGAATTTGGGTGTGGATCCCAAGCATGCCGAGCAGATGGTGCGTGGATCGGTCAGCCTGCCGAATGGTACTGGAAAAACCGTGCGTGTGGCCGTGTTTGCCAAAGGGCCAAAGGCCGACGAAGCGAAAGAGGCGGGTGCCGATATTGTGGGTGCTGATGATTTGGTGGAGAAAGTACAAGGTGGATTCATGGACTTCGACCGTATCGTTGCCACACCGGATATGATGGCGCAGGTGGGCAAGCTCGGTCGTGTGCTGGGTCCGCGCGGCCTGATGCCGAATCCCAAGCTGGGTACGGTGACCATGGATGTTGGTAAAGCGGTATCAGCGGTCAAGGCTGGCCAGATTGAGGTACGCACTGACAAAACCGGCATTGTGCACGTATCGGTGGGACGGCGTTCATTTGATGCGGCCAAACTGGAAGAGAATGTACGGTTTCTGGTGGATGAATTGAACCGGATGAAACCGGCGGCCGCCAAGGGGCGCTATATGCAACGTATGGTGATTTCTTCCACCATGGGCGCCGCTGTGACAGTAGACGTGGCGAGCTTGTAGAAAGCCGCTACATAAAAGGATAACCGCCAACCACGGTGTAAACGGTGGAAGGCGGTTAAAAAACGGTCCGTCCAAGACTGCAGGTGCCATGGCCATAGGCCGGGCTTAATAGGCAACATCCTGCAATAGATGGTGAGCGAGAGCTCCTTCTTGCGGATCGAAAAGAAGGGGGTAGATGTGAATCGGGAAGACAAGCAACGCGTGGTTGAGAATCTGCACGCTGCCTGGTCGGAAGCAAATGCTGGCGTAGTGACGCACTATCGGGGCCTTTCCGTGGCCAAGATGGGTGAGTTGCGCCGGTCGTTGCGTGCCGCCGAGGTCAGTTTGCAGGTGGTCAAAAACACGCTGGCCAGAAGGGCAGCTGAAGGTACGGATTTTTCGGTAGCGGAAGATCTGTTTACAGGACCTGTAGCTGTGGCTTATGGCAATGACCCTGTCGGTCTGGCCAAGGCTCTGTCCGACTTTGCCAAGAGCAACGAAGCGCTGAAAATTCTCGGCGGTGTGCTTGATGGCAAACGTTTGGAGAAAGCTGAAGTTTCCGCATTGGCGAGCCTGCCACCGCGTGAAGTTTTACTGGCCAGGATGTTGGGAAGCCTGCAATCGCCATTGTCCGGTTTTGTGCGTACTTTGAATGAGGTTCCGGCCTCGTTTGTTCGCACACTGGTGGCAATTCGCGATCAAAAGCAGCTTGCGTAATATCGATGACGAAACCCTCAAATATTGAATAACAACTGATAAGCAAAAGGAGCTTGAAAATGGCAAAAGCATTAACAAAAGATGATTTAATTACAGCAATTGAGAGCATGACGGTGCTCGAAATGTCTGAGCTGGTCAGCGCACTGGAAGACAAGTTTGGTGTTTCCGCAGCTGCCCCGGTGGCTGTGGCAGCTGCACCTGCCGCGGGTGGCGAGGCTGAATCCGCCGAGGAAAAGACCGAGTTTGATGTGGTTCTGACTGCTGTCGGCGACAAGAAGATTCAGGTGATCAAGGCGGTGCGTGAAATTACCGGTCTGGGCCTGAAGGACGCCAAGGATTTGGTGGATAGTGCGCCGAAGCCGGTGAAGGAAAGCGCGGCCAAGGAAGAGGCCGAAGAAATCAAGGGCAAGCTGGAAGAGGCGGGAGCAACGGTCGAACTCAAGTAGTTGCCGCTGTTTCTCTTGTTAAACAAGGACAAATGAACGGGCAAATCCCCGGTGGCCAGAGTGCTGCCGGGGCTTGCTTTTTTTTGCATTTCTGATTCCACCGGAGTGAGGTCACATGGCAAAGCAAACGTCAGTAAAGCGTATCCGTAAAAACTTTGGAAGCATTCATTCGGTGATTTCAATGCCGAACATGCTGCAGCTTCAAACAGACTCTTTTATCGAGTTTCTTGGCGTAGGCCAGGGAAAGACCGATATCAATGATTCCCGTTTGGGTGAAGTGTTCAGGAACGTGTTTCCGATCAGAGACTATGCCGGTCATGCCGAACTGGATTTTGTCATGCTTGAATATAGTCCGCCGCGTTACGATCTGGATGAATGTCTTCGGCGCGATCTGACCTATGCACTGCCGGTCAAAGTAAATCTTCGGCTTACTATCTACGAACACGATTCGGGCAAGCGTTCCAGCAAGAAGAAGCAAGTGCGCGAGGTGCGCGATCAGTCGGTTTATATGGGTGAGATTCCGTTGATGACGGATCATGGTTCCTTCGTTATCAACGGAACCGAGCGGGCCATTGTGTCTCAAATGCACCGTTCTCCAGGTGTGTTTTTCGATCACGATAAAGGTAAAACGCAAGCTTCGGGCAAGTTTTTGTTCAAGGCCCGTATTATTCCCTATCGGGGGTCCTGGCTGGATTTTGAATTTGATGCCAAGGACAAAGTTAACTTCCGCATTGATCTGCGCCGTAAAATGCCGGCCGGCATCCTGCTTAAAGCGCTGGGTTACAACGAGCAGGAGATTCTTGACCGCTTCTATGAGCGCCGTACGTTCCGCTTTGCCAAAAAGGGTCTTCAGGTCAAGTTTGTGCCCGAACAGTTTCTGGGAAGCCGGGCCTTTGTCAATATCAAGGCGGGTGGCAAGCAGGTGGTTGCCGAGGGTAAAAAAATCACCAAATTGGCGATTAAACGTTTAACGGAAGCCAAGGTGGAATGGATTAATGTGCCGGAAGAGCTGGTCATTGGCGAGAGCATTGCTACGCCGGTGTTGGCTGAGGGTGGCGAGATTATTGCCGATACCAATGTCGAGTTGACCGGGGATGCGCTTGAGGCCATGCGGACTGCGGGGATCAGGCAATTCGAGTGCCTGTTCATCGATGTTTTCCGCCGCGGGCCATGGCTGGCGGATACCTTGCGTCTGGACGAGGTGCAGAGCAAGGAAGAGGCGCGGGTTGAAATTTACCGTATGATGCGTCCCGGCGAGCCTCCGACCGTGGAAACTGCACGCGCTTTGTTTGAATCCATGTTCCACGATGCAGGCCGTTATGATTTGTCCCGTGTCGGGCGCATGAAACTCAACAGCCGCCTGGGGATCAGTGACGAAGATGTCACGCTGGATCAGGGGACGCTGCGCAATGAGGACATCCTGTTGACGCTGGATACGTTGTTGAAATTGCGAGACGGTATTGGCGAGGTGGATGACATCGACCATTTGGGCAACCGGCGCCTGCGCTCGGTGGGTGAATTGCTGCAGAATCAGATCCGCCTTGGTCTGGTGCGTATGGAGCGTGCCATCCGTGAGCGGCTGAGTTCAGGTGATTTGAATGAGATGATGCCTTCCGATCTGGTGAATGCCAAGCCGATGATTGCCGCTGTGCGCGAATTCTTCGGCTCCTCACAGCTCTCACAGTTTATGGATCAGACCAATCCACTTTCCGAGGTGACGCATAAACGACGGCTGTCGGCGCTGGGTCCGGGTGGATTGTCACGCGAACGTGCCGGATTTGAGGTGCGCGATGTTCATCCAACGCATTATGGGCGCATGTGCGCCATCGAAACGCCGGAAGGTCCGAATATCGGCCTGATTAATTCACTGTCATGCTTTGCCCAGGTCAATGAGTTCGGTTTCATCGAAACGCCTTACCGCAAGGTGGAGAATGGCCATGTGACGGACAAGGTGGAATATCTTTCCGCTATTGCCGAAGCGGGTCATGTGATTGCTCAGGCCAATGCTAAGGTGGGTGCCAAAGGTAAGTTCGAAGCTGACCTTATACAGTGTCGGCAGGATGGTGATTTTATCATGGCGCAGCCGGAACAGATTGATTATATGGATGTATCGCCCAGTCAGGTGATTTCCATATCCGCTGGCCTGATTCCTTTTCTTGAGCATGACGATGCCAACCGCGCACTGATGGGTTCAAACATGCAGCGTCAGGCAGTGCCGCTGGTCAAGAGCGAGAAGCCTCTGGTCGGTACAGGCATGGAGGCCGAGGTCGCGCGTGATTCAGGCGTGGCCATGGTGACCAGCCGTGGCGGTGCGGTGGAGCGTGTGGATGCCAGCCGTATTGTGATTCGTGTGAATGAAAGCGAGCAGGTCGAAGGTGAACCGGGTGTGGATATTTACCGGTTGTTCAAATATCGCCGTTCCAATCAGAATACCTGTTTCAATCAACGCCCGCTGGTGAAGGTCGGCGACGTGGTGGTCAAGGGGGATATTATTGCGGACGGTCCTTCCACGGATCAGGGTGAGTTGTCTCTGGGGCGTAATGCGCTGGTGGCATTTATGCCCTGGCGTGGCTACAACTTTGAGGATGCAATCGTCATTTCCGAGAAAATGGTGCGTGAGGATGTTTATACCTCGATTCATATCGAGGAGTTTGAATGCACGGCGCGTCAGACCAAGCTGGGCGACGAGGAAATTACGCGTGATATTCCGAATGTGGGCGAAGAGGCCTTGCGTCATCTGGACGAGGCGGGCATTACCGTGGTCGGCGCCGAGGTGAAACACGGTGATATTCTGGTCGGCAAGATCACGCCCAAGGGTGAAACTCAGCTTTCGCCGGAGGAAAAACTCCTGCGTGCCATTTTTGGTGAGAAAGCATCCGATGTGCGCGACACCAGTTTGCGTGTGAAACCGGGCGATGAGGGCGTGGTGGTGGATGTTCAGGTGTTTACCCGCCGTGGTGATGAGAAGGATGACCGCGCTAAATCCATTGAAGAAACGGATGTCGAACTGCTCTACCGCGACAAGGAGGAAGAGCGCCGCATTCTGGAGACCAATGTGATTACGCGGCTTGCAACCCTGTTTACGGGCAAGAAGGCGGTGAAGGCGAAAGGGTTGAAGACGGGTGCAGTCATTACATCCGAGTATCTGAAAGGCCTCAAGTTGCGTGATCTGGCTGGTATTTCGACGGCAGATGACAAAGTGAACAAACGCGTGGCGGGCATCCTGGAAAACATGGATAAAGAACGTGCGCGGCTTGAGAAACGCTTTGAAGAAAAGGTTGCCAAAGCGCGTGAAGGTTCTGAGTTGCGGCCTGGTGTTATCAAGGTGGTCAAGGTCTTTCTGGCGGTGAAACGCAAACTTCAGCCTGGCGACAAGATGGCTGGCCGTCACGGTAACAAAGGTGTTATTTCCATTATTGTTCCCGAGGAAGACATGCCGTACATGGATGATGGAACACCGGTGGATATTTGCCTGAATCCCCTGGGCGTACCCTCACGTATGAATATCGGGCAAATTCTCGAGATTCACATGGGGCTTGCCGCACATGGTCTGGGCCGAAATATTACAAAATTGATGGATGAACATGCCGCTAATGACAAGTTAAAGAAATTGTTACTCGAAATTTATGAGGGCGATACAGCGGCGGTGGAAAACATTGCCAGAATGACGCAAGTGCAACTTCGCGAGTTGGCGGAACAGCTCGAAGGCGGCGTACCCATGGCTACGCCTGTGTTTGATGGTGCCAATGAAGACCAAATTCGAAAGCTGTTAAGGCTGGCGGGACTGCCCGAATCCGGCCAGATGCAGCTTCACGATGGCAGGACCGGCGAGCCTTTCGATCATCCTGTCACCATTGGTTATATGTATATACTGAAGCTGCATCATCTTGTGGACGAGAAGATTCATGCACGCTCCACGGGGCCGTACTCGCTGGTCACCCAGCAACCGCTGGGCGGCAAGGCACAATTTGGTGGCCAGCGATTCGGCGAGATGGAAGTGTGGGCGCTGGAGGCTTATGGCGCCGCTTATACACTGCAGGAGATGTTGACCGTGAAGTCTGATGATGTGGCGGGACGCACCTCCATGTATGAGTCCATCGTCAGGGGTGACATGACCTTCGATGCAGGCATTCCCGAGTCATTCAATGTGATGACCAAGGAACTCAATGCGCTGGGTATTGATCTCGCGATGGTCAAGCGCCCGGAACCCGTACAGGAAACACCAGAAATTCAGGATAATCAGGAGAACTAAACCATGCGCGAAATTCTTCAACTGTTTCAGAAGCCCCGCAGCATCGAGGAATTTGATGGGCTGAAGGTGAGTCTGGCGAGTCCGGAAAAGATTCGCTCATGGTCGTATGGCGAGGTCAAAAAGCCTGAAACCATCAATTACCGCACCTTCAAACCGGAGCGGGATGGGTTGTTTTGCTGCAAAATATTCGGACCCGTGCGTGACTATGAATGTCTGTGCGGCAAGTACAAGCGGCTGAAGCACCGCGGCGTAGTGTGTGAGAAGTGCGGTGTGGAAGTCATCCAGTCCAAGGTGCGGCGTGAACGCATGGGGCATATCGAACTGGCCGCACCAGTCGCGCATATCTGGTTTTTGAAGAGCCTGCCCTCCCGTATCGGCCTGTTGCTCGACAAGACGTTGAAGGAACTGGAGCGGATTCTCTATTTTGAGTCCTATGTGGTACTTGATCCGGGACTCACCAGCCTGGATCAGTATCAGATTCTCACCGAGGAAGAGTACCTTGAAGCCTTCGATGAGTATGGTGATGAATTCCGCATCGGCATGGGAGCTGAGGCCGTGCGTGAAATGCTGGCCGACGTCAATCTGGAGGAAGAGCGGCAGTCACTGCGTGCCCAGATTACCGCGACCAAAGCGGAAACCAAACTGGCCAAGCTGACCAAGCGCCTGAAAACTATTGAAGCCATGCTTGAATCCGGCAATCGTCCCGAACGGATGATTCTGGAAGTGGTCCCGATTTTGCCACCGGAACTGCGGCCCCTGGTGCCGCTGGATGGTGGTCGTTTTGCCACGTCCGATCTCAATGACCTGTACCGCCGGGTGATTAACCGCAACAATCGTTTGAAACGTTTGCTGGAACTGAAAGCACCGGAAATCATCACGCGCAACGAAAAGCGCATGTTGCAGGAGTCGGTGGATGCGCTGTTTGACAATTCGCGTAAAACCAAGCCGATTACCGGCAACAATCGCAGACCGCTCAAATCATTGTCCGATATTATCAAGGGCAAGCAAGGCCGTTTCCGCCAGAATCTGTTGGGCAAGCGCGTGGACTATTCCGGCCGTTCGGTGATTGTGGTGGGTCCCGACCTGAAACTGCATCAGTGCGGTTTGCCCAAAACCATGGCGCTGGAGTTATTTAAACCCTTTATTTATCACAAGCTGGAAATGCGTGGTTTGGCCACGACCATTAAGGCAGCCAAGAAACTGGTGGAGCAGGGAATTACCGAGGTCTGGGATATTCTTGAGGAGGTCATCAGGGAACACCCGATCCTGCTGAATCGCGCGCCAACGCTGCACCGTTTGGGCATTCAGGCTTTTGAGCCCATCCTGATTGAAGGCAAGGCCATTCAGCTGCACCCACTGGTCTGTACAGCCTTCAATGCCGACTTTGACGGTGACCAGATGGCGGTGCATGTGCCGCTCTCCGTGGAGGCGCAGACTGAAGCCCGGGCGTTGATGATGTCCACCAATAACATTCTCTCGCCATCGACCGGCAAGCCTGTGGTGGCGCCGACGCAGGACATCATTCTCGGCATTTACTACATGACGCGTGAACGCCCCTTCTGCAAGGGTGAGGGCATGGTCTTCGCCAACCCCGGCGAGGTGTTGCGCGCCTTTGATGCGGGCACGGTTGAATTGCATACCCGAGTTGCCTGCCGTATCCGTGGCAAACGCGAAACGACAACCGCGGGTCGTGCGATTCTTTCCACGGTCTTGCCGGAAGATATGCCATTCTCCGGTATCAATAAGGCACTGACCAAGAAGGACGTGGCCGGCTTGATTGAAGACAGTTATCGCGTAGCCGGCAACAAGGCAACGGTGTTGTTTGTGGATCGCATGAAGAATATGGGGTATGCCTACGCAACCAAGTCAGGTGCATCATTTGCGCTGGATGATGTGATTATCCCGGATGAGAAATATGTTCTGGTAGCCAAAACCGAAGCTGAAGTGAAAAAAGTTCAGCAACAATATGCCGATGGCCTGATTACAGCTGGCGAGCGTTATAACAAAGTGGTCGATTTGTGGACGCACACTACGGAAAGCGTGGCGCGGGCCATGATGGATAACCTGGCGACGGAAGAACTGGTGTCACCGGATGGTAAGAAGAAGGAAACGACGAAATCATTCAATTCCGTTTATATGATGGCGGATTCCGGTGCGCGTGGTTCGGCACAGCAGATTCGTCAGTTGGCTGGCATGCGTGGTTTAATGGCCAAGCCGGACGGTTCCATTATTGAAACGCCGATCACCGCAAATTTCCGTGAAGGACTGACCGTGCTGCAATACTTTATTTCCACACACGGCGCTCGTAAGGGTCTGGCGGATACTGCCCTGAAGACCGCGAATTCGGGTTACTTGACCCGCCGACTGGTGGATGTGGCACAGGATTGCGTGGTCACCATACAGGACTGCGGTACGAAGCAGGGCATTACCATGACACCGCTGATGGAAGGCGGCGAAGTGGTTGAGGAATTGTCCGAGCGCGTACTGGGCCGGGTGCTGATCGACGCAGCCTGTGACCCGATCAGTGGTGATGAGATTGCTCCCGCAGGGGCCATGCTCAACGAAGAACTGGTTGCCAAGGTTGATGCTGCGGGTGTGGAGAGCGCCCATATCCGTTCGGTGCTTACCTGCGAAGCCGAACATGGTGTGTGCGCTGCCTGTTATGGCCGTGACCTGGCACATGGCACGCCGGTCAGTCTGGGTGAGGCTGTCGGCGTGATTGCCGCGCAATCTATCGGTGAGCCGGGCACGCAGCTGACCATGCGCACCTTCCATGTGGGTGGTACGGCATCCCGTTCCGCCGAAGCTGCGCATGTGGAAGCCAAATTTACCGGTACTTTGAAGCTTGAAAACGAAATATCGGTTCAGGATCAGGATGGGATTGTGGTGATTATTAATCGGCATGCCGAGGCTGTGATCGAAGATGCCAAGGGTGCGGAGCGCGAACGCCACAAGATTCCGTATGGGGCCGGCTTGCGTGCGAAGCCGGGCGACAAGATCAAGGCGGGCCAGATTCTGGCCGAATGGGATCCGTACACTATGCCGCTCATCGCCGAGGTGGATGGCCATGTACGCTATCAGGACGTGGTGGAAGGCAAGACCATGCGCGAACAGACCGATGAAGTGACCGGCCTTTCCAATCGTGTCATTACGCAAGCGAGTGAAGTCCGTAAGGTGGCGCTACGGCCACAGTTACAGCTTGTGGACCCGAAGAATCCGGAAGGCGATCCGGTCATTATGCCGCGTACCAATACGCCGGCACGCTATTTCCTCTCGCCGGGAGCGATTCTTAATGTGGAAGAAAACGAAGAAGTGAAGGCCGGTGACGTGTTGGCGCGCATTCCCCGCGAGACGACCAAGACCAAGGATATCACCGGCGGTTTGCCTCGCGTGGTTGAGTTGTTTGAGGCACGTAAGCCGAAGAGTCTGGCTTTTATCGCAGCCAGGGATGGTGTGATTTCGTTCGGCAAGGACATTCGTGGCAAGCGGCGTGTGTTGGTCAATCCGGATGATGGTTCCGATCCGGTTGAATATCAGGTTCCCAAGGGCAGCCACATCATTGTCCAGGAAGGGGACCGTGTGCGCAGGGGCGAGCGCTTGATGGAGGGATCACCCGCGCCGCACGATATTCTGAGTGTGCTTGGTATTGAAGCGCTGGCTAAATATCTGACCGATGAAGTACAGGAGGTTTATCGCCTGCAGGGTGTGAAGATCAGCGATAAGCATATCGAGGTCATTGTACGGCAGATGATGCGCAAGGTTCAGGTCACCGACCCTGGTGCTTCAAACTTCATTGCCGGGGAGCAGGCTGAACGCAGGGCGGTGATGGAAGCGAATCGCAAGCTGGAAGCAGAGGGTAAGCCCCCGGCGACGTTCGAACCGGTTCTGTTGGGCATTACCAAATCGTCACTATCTACGGATTCTTTTATTTCCGCGGCATCTTTCCAGGAAACGACACGCGTGATTACCGAGGCGGCACTGGCGGGCAAGGTGGACTGGCTGAAGGGTCTTAAGGAGAATGTTGTCCTTGGCCGGTTATTGCCGGCGGGAACGGGCTTTGCATCCCGTCTTGTGCCACA
>BTQQ01000045.1:0-11544 GCA_036985955.1 Zetaproteobacteria bacterium
CCGGTCGAAACCGGATAAGTGTTATTTTACTGAATCTGTGTGCGAACTGTTTCTGCCAGCTTCGCAAAACCTGCCGCATCACGTACGGCGATATCAGCCAGCACCTTGCGATCCAGTTCGATTCCCGCCTCGGAAAGGCCGTGCATGAATCGTGAATAGGAAAGACCGTTAATCCTCGCAGCAGCATTAATGCGGGCAATCCACAGGCGGCGAAACTCACGCTTCTTAACCTTGCGATCACGGTAGGCATACTGCCGGGCCTTATCCACGGCTTGCGTGGCAACACGGAAACAACTCTTGCGGCGGCCACGATACCCTTTGGCTGCCTTGATAACCTTTTTGTGGCGGGCATGCGCCTGAACACGGGAATTTACACGGGCCATCGTCTATCTCCTGTTACAATCAATACTTACTTGTACGGAACCAGTCGGCCCAGCGAACGCACATCGGCGGGGGCCACCAACTCGGTTCCACGGAAAGCACGCTTCCGCTTTTGCGACTTCTTGGTCAAAATATGGTTGGCAAAAGCATTGTTACGCTTCCATTTGCCGCGCCCGGTTTTGGAAAACCGTTTTGCAGCGCCACTGTTTGATTTCATTTTAGGCATGTTCGACCTGCTTCTTTATTTTTTGTAACTATTTTTTCAGCGGTCCGATGACCATAATCATCTGCCGCCCTTCCATATTGGGCATATTCTCAACCTTGCCCAAATCCTTTAAATCTTCAGCGATCTTCTTTAAATGCTCGGCGCCACGCGAAGCATAGACCATTTCCCTGCCGCGAAACCGCATGGAAATTTTCACTTTGTTTCCATCCTCCAGAAACTTGCGCGCACGTCTCATTTTAATATCCATATCATTCTGATCCGTGCTGGCGCGCACTTTCACTTCCTTGGTCTGTACAATATGCTGTTTCTTCCTGGCAAGGTTGGCCTTTTTACTCTGCTCATACTTGAACTTTCCATAGTCCATCACCTTGCATACCGGCGGGTCGGCATTCGGTGATATCATCACCAAATCAAGTCCTTTCCCTTCCGCCTCGACAATTGCCTGCGCCAGCGGTAAAACACCAACCTGTTCCCCATCACTGCCAATCACCCGGACCCTGCTGGCCTCAATGTCATGATTGACCGGTAATTCCTTTTTAGCGATGAAAGCCCCCTCTCAGTGTTTTATTCAATCTATTCATACTCCTCTCGCATACGCCGCATCTCGTCCAGCCATGCATCCAGCGGTATTGAACCGAGGTTTTCACCCTTCAGATTGCGAACCGCTACTGTTTTTTCCTCACGCTCCCGATCACCCACCACCAAAATAAAGGGCACGCGTTGCAGCGTAAGGGCGCGCACTTTATAGCCCACCTTCTCATTGCGCAAGTCCGTATCCACCCTGAAACCGGCCTGACGCATGGCATCGTGGACTTCCACCGCATAATCTGCCTGTGCATCCGTGATATTGCACACCACCGCTTGCACCGGCGCCAGCCAGAACGGGAACTTTCCCTCATAATGTTCGATAAGAATGCCGATAAAGCGTTCCATCGAACCCAGAATGGCCCGGTGCAGCATCACCGGCGTCTGGCGGGAGGAATCCTCAGCGACATATTCAGCGTCCAATCGCCCCGGCATGGAGAAATCCACCTGAATCGTACCGCACTGCCACACGCGGCCCAGGCAATCCCTCAGCGAAAACTCGATCTTCGGCCCATAAAAGGCACCTTCACCGGGATTTTCGCCATACTCAATACCCTTGGTCCGCAAGGCCTGATGCAAGGCCGCTTCCGCCTTATCCCACTGTTCATCCGTACCCACCCGCTTGTCCGGCCGGTCGGACAGAAAAATGATGATATCCTCAAAACCGAACCGTTTATATACCTCATAAGTCAAATCAATAAAATGGCAAACTTCGTCCTGAATCTGCCCCTCAGTGCAGAAAATATGCGCATCGTCCTGTACAAAATTCCTCAACCGCATCAGCCCATGCAACGTGCCGGATGGTTCATTGCGGTGGCAGGAGCCGAACTCGGCCAGTCTCAGCGGCAGGTCACGGTAGGAATGCAGCGTCTGGTTAAACACCTGGATATGACACGGGCAGTTCATCGGTTTGATGGCGTAATCCCGGTTCTCCGTGTGTGTCGTAAACATCTCGTCATGGAACTTGTCCCAGTGTCCGGACCGCTCCCATAATTTCCTGTCCACGACCTGTGGAGTTTTGATTTCCTTATAACCATTGTCGCACATCACTGCACGGATTTCATTCTCCACTACCTGCCACAAACTCCAGCCCTTCGGATGCCAGAACACCATGCCCGGCGCTTCCTGCTGCAAGTGGAAGAGTTCGAGCGATTTGGCCAGCTTGCGGTGATCGCGCTTCTCGGCCTCTTCCAGACGATGCAGGTAGGCTTTCAAATCAGATTTTGATGCCCATGCCGTACCATAAATCCGTTGCAACTGCTCATTGTCGGAGTTACCTTCCCAGTAAGCGCCAGCCACCTTCATCAGCTTAAAATACTTTAGCACACCGGTGTTCGGCACATGCGGGCCACGGCAAAGATCGGACCACTCGCCCTGCTTATACAGGCTGACGGTTTCACCTTGCGGAATACGGGCAATCAGCCTGGCCTTATAGCTTTCACCGATTTCCTCAAAATGGGAAATCGCCTCGTCACGATCCCATTCTTCACGACTGATATCGAGCTTGCGATTCGAAATCTCACGCATCTTCTCTTCGATCTTCTGCAAATCCTCCGGCGTAAAAGCACGCTCAAAAGAAAAATCATAGTAAAACCCATCCTCAATCACCGGCCCGATCGTCACCTGTGATTTCGGAAACAATTCCTGCACCGCCATGGCCATCAAATGTGAAGTGGAGTGCCGGATAATATCCAGTCCTTCATCGGACTTATCGGTAATCAGGGAAACTTCATCACCATCGTGCAACACATACGTAGTATCCACCTGCTTGCCGTTCACCGTAGCGGCAATCGTCGCCCTCGCCAGGCCGGGGCCAATATCGGCGGCCAGATCATAGGCGGTTGCGCCCTCGTTCAGGGTACGGCTTGAACCGTCAGGCAATTGAACATTCATGGTGATGCATTCCTCCTAGGTTTGAGTGCTGCATCCTATCGCCAAAGGCTGATACGCCAAGGCCGAACTCATTTAGTTCGGCCCTGGCATCAAAGAATTGTGAAAATGGTTGGCTCGGGCAGTTTCGAACTGCCGACCCCTACCATGTCAAGGTAGTGCTCTACCCCTGAGCTACGAGCCAATAACGGGCAATCCCCTGTGAGGGTCGCGAAGAGTATGGTTGCCCCCTCGTATGGTCAAGTTGGTAATAAACGACCGCAGGCAACTGTAGGAAGTGCTGGTTAATTCTGAAATGGTGCGGGATCATTTGCGATTAGTTCCCCGATATTAATCCACATCACTCCTTCCGCCTGAGATAATCCACCACCAGCCGGACGCCTGCGCCAGTCGCACCTTTGGCCGAAATGTCGGTTCCTTTCATGTTCCATGCCGTGCCTGCAATATCAAGATGTGCCCACGGGATGTCGTCGACAAAACGGGAAAGGAAACAGGCGGCAGTGATCGTGCCAGCTTCACGGCCGCCGATATTTTTAATGTCGGCAATGTGGGATTTGATCTGGTCCTGATATTCTTCAAACAGCGGTAGTTCCCACACACGATCATGGGTATGATCGCCGGACGTCTTCAGGCCCTTTTTCACCTTTTCTCCGGTTCCCAACAAGCCCGTCGCCTGCGAACCCAGCGCAATCACGCAAGCACCCGTCAGGGTTGCAAAATCAATGATCTCGGCAGGCTTCTGCTCAGCGGCATAGGCCAATGCATCGGATAGAATAATCCGTCCTTCGGCATCGGTATTCTGCACCTCAATGGTCAGGCCCTTATAAGAAGTCACGATATCACCCGGCTTGTACGCCGCTGATCCAAGCAGGTTTTCGGTCGAGACAATCACGCCCAGCAAATTGACCGGCAGGTTCATCTCGATCACCGCTTTGAAGATACCAAGAACAGCGGCCGAACCGCACATATCGAACTTCATTTCATCCATCTGTGCCGCCGGTTTGATGGAAATACCACCGGCATCAAACGTCAAGCCCTTGCCGACCAGAGCCACCGGCGCAGTACCCTTCTTTCCACCCTGATATTCCAGCACGATAAAACGTGGCTCTTTGGCCGACCCCTGATTCACGGCAAGCAGTGCGGTAAACCCGGCTTTTTCGATCGCCGCCTTGTCCATGACTGTCACTTTCAGCTTTTGATGTTTCAACGCAGACGCCTGCTCACCAAGAAATTCCGGCGTGCAAACATTGCCCGGCTCGTTGGCCAGATCGCGGGCAAAGTTTGTTCCCGTGCTGACAGCACGCGCGTTGGCCAATGCTCCATCCGCGCTCTCTAAATCCCGCCTCGACGAAATCATAATCGTGACGGAGCGCAGTGCTCGTTTGTTCTCTTTCTTCTCCGTCTGATACTTGTCGAATGCGTACAAACCCAGCCAGACACCCTCGGCCACAGCCTGCACCTTATCCGACAGACTGGCACCGCGCACATTCAATTCGGGAAGATAAAATGACACATCCCGGGCGCCGCCTTTATCCAGTTTACGCGCCGCCGTAGCTGCCAGACGCCGTAAGCCATGCAGGGTGAGTTTCCGTTCATCCCCTGTGCCGATCAGCATCACCCGCTGGGTGTACGTACCTTCCACGTGATACAGCGTACGCGATGTGTTGAATGCACCCGAAATATCAAATTTACGCAGAAAATCGGGCAGCACCTTGCCGGTCGCCTGTTGAAATGCCTTGCCGGACTCGGTCAGCTTACGCCCATCCAGCAACGGCAACACCACCGCATCATCACGTTGTTTGGCGGCAGCGCCTGCCTTGACATCAATCTTGATCATTTATGCTCCTCGGGATAAAGGTTATTTTGAGAGTAATTACATTTTGTAAAAAATGTAAGGTTTTCAGGAAAACTGTGGGAATCATAGTATTTTAAACAAAAAATAAAAACAGCCTTTTGTGGCCTCATCTCATTTCACATGCAGGAGCTGGTCAAAACATGCACGTACCTGTTTCATCGTATCGCGCAACTGCTCCGGGCTGCAAATCGCCGCATGGCGGCGCATGGTTTCCCACTCCGCACATTTGGCATCAACGGGCAGCCTGCCAATGGACTGCCACAATTCCACGCGCAAGGCATTTTCCATCTGTCGATAATCCAGCCATGTATCGGCCAGCCACCCGGCATGCGTTTGCCATGCTTCAGGCACGCCATCTGCTGACACCATGTGCCGCAGCACTTCCACCGTCCCACGGTGATTCCCACCAAAAGCCAAACGTGCAAACTGTGCCATAAATTCAATATCCACCAGCCCACCGGCATCCTGTTTCAGATTAATGACATCAGTGTTTTTGCTGGCCAGATGCGCAAGCATCTTCCGGCGCATTTGATACACATCTTCAGCCAGCTTTCCAATATTCCGTGCCTGATTCAGCACCTCACAAACAACTTCACTCACAGCAATACGGGCGGCATCAGGACCGGCAACGGCGCGCGCACGGCACAACGCCTGATGCTCCCATGTTTGCGCCTTGTGCAACTGATAGTCGCGGAACCCGCTGAGATTGGTCACCAGTATGCCGCTGTTACCCGAAGGCCGCAGTCGCGCATCAAATTCAAATCCGGCACCAAACGGCGGCTTCGCTGCCAGGTATTGAATCATACGGCGACCCAACCTCTGCCCATGTTCCCAGATACTACGCCCGTCCAGCATGTCATCCGGAGATTCGTGCACCAGTACAAACACCATGTCGAGATCCGAAACCAAGCCCATTTCGCGGCTTCCATGCTTGCCCATCGCCAACGCCACCAGCGGAAAATCATCCGGCAGATGCACCTGATTCCGGCATAGCCGAAGCACTGCATCCGTTGCCGCATCCGCCACATCCGCCATCCACACGCCGATGGTCAATGGGTCGGCGGTGTGCGCATCAATTGCCAAAGCGCACAAAAGGCGCGTCCGATCCACCAGACGTCCAATATTGGCAAGCGTCTGCTCAACATCGTCGAACACCTGTAACGACTCCAGGCTGGAACATATATGTTGAATATCGGAATCACCGCGTTCCACGGCCAGCGGCCATTCCAGCCATGATGGATCACGCACAATATGGTCCGCCACATAACGGCTGGCCGAGAGCACGCCAATCAGCCAGTTCAACACCCCCTGATGCGTAGCCAGAAGATCAATCCATGTCGCCCGGCCTGCGATGCTGTAAATCAGATCGGCAAAGGCCTCAACAGCCGTCACGCCATTGGCATCATCCAGCCACTGCGGCATAGCCACGCTCAGGATCACTTCAATCTCATGCCGGCTGCGCTCCGGTAATAGCCCCCGCAACAAGTGTGCATCAATCTTCTCCAGCGCCAAACGCATGCGCGCCTGTGAGGCCTCATCCAGCGTCTCCAGCGATTCCGAACGAGTACCATCCAGCCAACCTTGTTTGTCCGTGCCACTCTCATCAACCGGCATGACATGTTCGGCAAAGATATCCGACACTGCCGCTGCATGCGTAAGCATTTCCTGCGCAACATCATGGATACCAGTCGCTTCTGGTAAATATTCAGAAAAATCAACAAACAACCGATGGGTTTGCTCACCCGTGCGTGCCTGAATCGCATGCTCGATTCGCCGCCAGAACCGATAGGCGCTGCCCAGTGCAGATTCCTCACCATCGCTCACCAGACCTGCTTCCGCCAGTTTTGACAATGCCGGCATGCTGGCCTGAATTCTCAACTCCGGATTGCGGCCGCCATTCAACAACTGCATGGACTGAATCACGAACTCGATCTCGCGTATTCCGCCCTTGCCGCGCTTCACGTCGAATCCGGGGATAATCCCGCATGTTCCGGCCTGTGCATCAATGCGCCGTTTCATGTCGGCCAGTGCCGCCACAGTGGTGTAATCCAGATAACGGCGATAAATAAAAGGGGATATACCGGTAATAAATGCCTCACCCAGTTGTAAATCGCCTGCCACAGGCCGGGCCTTGAGCAACATGGCTCTCTCCCATGTCTGGCCGTATTCCTGATACCAGGAAACCGTTGCGTCCAGATTCATGCAAATTGCGGCTCCGTCACCGCCGGGCCTGAGCCGCATATCCATCGGCCAGACCAGACCATGCTGCGTACGCTCGGACATCAGGCGAATCAGCATTCTTGAAAGGTGGCTGTAATATTCTGCCGCCGGAATGCTTCTCCTGCCCCCTGTCGTTTCACCCTCTTTATCCCGGATGAACAGCAAATCAACGTCGGAACCAAGATTTAACTCACGCCCGCCCAGCTTGCCCAACCCGATGACGCAAAAACACCCGCCCTCCAGCCACCCATAGCGCGGTGCGATCAAACGTTCGGCCATTTCCAGCGCCTGCCCCATCAAGCCGGAAGCGAAATCGGCAATGGCCTGATATGAAACCTCAATATCGCCATGCACGCCCAGTTCCCACCAGATAATGTGACGCATCCCGTGCTGTTTGCACAAGCGCAAATGACGCATACAGACTGCCGGATCGTTGCTATCGCAGGAAGGAACCCACCTCTGACTACCATCAGGCAAAACTGCTTCTGCCTTCGATTTAAAAAGAACCTGACAGATTTCTTTATCCGCCGTTCGCATCAGGGAAACGAACAACGGCGAGATGTTTAGCAGCCGCCGGACATCGTCCTGCAGAGCATCGGGAATGTATTCCAGCCAGGGTGAACTCACAGGCTGAGTCTACCCTGTATTATGAGCCGCTTGCAAAACTCATGAGCGTCGATCAGCTTCCCCACTTCGGCCCATTTCTGAGTTGGAATTTGATTCAGGCCGTTGGCCCTCACCCTGCGGGCGACCTGAAGTTCGTCCAAACGACCTGCGGCCTTTTTGTCGCTCCATGGAACCACCATGCATCTCACTCCAACCCAAAAATGGACTCGAAGTAGTATTGCTGCTCATCCACCCAGAGCTTTGTAAATGGCTCTCATACCATAAAAAAAGGCCGCCACATGCGTGACGGCCTTTAAGGCTGATCATGCTATAGCTCAAACGGAATAGTACATATCCAGTTCATACGGATGGGTGCGTAAACGCATCTGATCCACTTCTTCCATCTTCAGCGAGATATAGGCATTGATCATGTCGTCGTCCATCACGCCACCAACCTTGAGGAAATCGTGGTCAGCATCCAGCGCATTGAGCGCTTCCTCGAAGGAACGAGCAACGGTCGGAATCTGGGCTTCTTCCTCCGGCGGCAGGTCATACAGATTCTTCGTCGCGGCTTCGCCCGGATCAATCTTGTTGGCAATACCGTCCAGACCGGCCATCAGCATGGCGCTGAAAGCCAGATAAGGATTGGCTGTCGGATCCGGAAAACGAACCTCAATACGGCGTCCCTTATCAGGGGAAACCGGGATACGGATCGCAGCCGAGCGGTTACGGTTCGAATAAGCCAGCATCACCGGCGCTTCGAAACCCGGTACCAGACGCTTGTACGAGTTCGTCGAAGCGTTGGTAAAGGCGCACAGCGCCTTGGCATGCTTGATGATGCCGCCGATATACCACAGCGCTTCCTGAGTAAGTCCGGCATATTTATCACCGGCAAACAGGTTTTTGCCGTCCTTCCAGATAGACTGATGGGTATGCATGCCGGTGCCATTGTCGTCATAAACCGGCTTCGGCATAAAGGTTGCCGTCTTGCCGTGGGCATCGGCCACATTATGCACCACGTATTTGTACCACTGGGAGCGATCGGCAATATCAATCAGCTCGCCAAAACGCATGGCCATTTCGCACTGGCCGGCAGTCGCCACTTCATGGTGGTGACATTCCATGTGGATGCCCAGATCCGTCATCACCAGTGACATGTCATTGCGAATCTCATACAGGGAATCCACCGGAGGTACCGGGAAATAACCCCCCTTCACTCTGGGCCGATGGCCTGTGTTGACACCTTCAAAGGTTTCATTGGAATTCCATGCCGCTTCCTCGGACTCAATCCTGTAGCCGCACCCGCCCATTTCATTGTAATGCGTCACACTGTCAAAGATAAAAAACTCGAGTTCAGGCCCGAAATACGCCGTATCGGCAATGCCCGCGGACTGGATGTATTTTAAGGCGCGATGTGCTACCTGACGCGGGCATCGGTTGTAATCCTGACCTGTAAGCGGATCAATAATATCGCCGATCAGCACCAGCGTGGACGCCTCAACGAACGGATCAATTTTGGCCGATGCGGGATCCGGAATGATCGCCATGTCGGAACTGTTGATATCGCACCAGCCGGCCACCGAAGAACCGTCAAAGGCAAAACCTTCCTCGAAGGAATCCTCGCTGAACTCGGAAATCGGAAAGGTGACATGCTGCCACTTGCCCTTGGTATCGGTAAAACGGATATCGATGAATTCGCACTCGTGCTCCTTCACCATATCCATCGCATTTTTGATTGCATCACTCATTATTACTTCTCTCCTTTTTTACATTAAAATCACTGCCCTCGAAATCGTCCGTGCCGCGCTATAATGCATCCTCATCACGCTCACCGGTGCGAATGCGCACCGTCTGCTCCACGGAAAGCACAAATATCTTGCCATCGCCAATTTTTCCGGTCCGTGCAGCGTTCATAATGGCATCCACCGCTGCATCCAGTCGTTCCTCAGGAACCACAACCTCCACCTTGACCTTGGGCAGGAAATCCACCACATATTCAGCACCACGATACAGCTCCGTATGACCTTTCTGCGTCCCAAACCCCTTAACCTCCGTCATGGTCAAGCCATGAATGCCAATGTCATTCAATGCATCCTTGACCTCATCAAGTTTGAAAGGCTTGATCACCGCTTCAATTTTTTTCATGAACGCTCCTTTTCATCCGCACTCATTGTCACCCATCCTCCTCCCATTCACGAAACCCGTGCGTGATCGGATAGCGCCGGTCACGGCCAAAGGCCTTTTGCGTAATCTTCACGCCCGGCGGGGCCTGCCGCCGCTTGTATTCCGCCAGATGTAACATGCGGATCATGCTGTGAACCTCGTCCAAATCAAAACCACGCGCCACAATAGAGGCCACACTCTGCCCCAATTCGATATAAGCCTGCAAGATGGCATCGAGCGTCTCGTAATCCGGCAATGAATCCGAATCTTTCTGATCCGGACGCAATTCGGCGGAAGGCGGCTTATCAATGGTGTGTTGCGGAACCACTTCCCGTTTGCGATTCAAATGCTTCGCCAGTGCATACACCTGTGTTTTATATACATCCTTGAGCACGGCAAAACCACCCGCCATATCGCCGTAGAGTGTAGCATAGCCAACGGCCATCTCAGACTTGTTTCCCGTGGACAACAGCATGCGCCCGGTCTTGTTTGAAATCGCCATCAGCAGTAGTCCGCGCATGCGAGCCTGAATATTCTCCTCGGTGACATCAGGCTCGGATTTACCCCACTGTTCAAACGGTGCCTCAAGCAATGCCTCGACCGAAACAACGGGATTCTGAATGGGTAACGTTACAACCTCCATGCCCAGGTTTTCCGCCAGCGCCCCGGCGTCATTGACTGAATGGTGACTGGAGAAACGCGACGGCATCAGCACTCCCAACACATTCTCCGCACCCAGCGCCTCGCAGGCCAGTGCCGCAACCACAGCCGAATCAATACCGCCGGAAAGTCCGATCACCACCTGACTGACCCCGTTGCGGCGCACATAATCACGCACACCCAGCACCAGCGCCTGATGAATTTGCTCGATCGATGAAGGGGTCTTAGCCACCTTGCCACATGGTTCGGCGATATCCACCAGCACATCGGCCGATTCAAACAACGGTGCACGCGTCAGTATCTGCCCCGTAGCATCCACGGCATGGCTGCCGCCATCAAACACCACTTCATCCTGCCCACCTACCTGATTCACATAAATGACCGGAACAGCGAAATGAATCGCACGTTTTTTCATCAACGCTTCACGATCAATCTGCTTGTCCACATGAAAAGGAGAGGCATTCAGGTTAATCAAAACATCGCGGGCCTGCATTGCAGTTTTTTCCGCCACTGTATCGGACCACAAATCCTCGCAAATACCAACACCAATACGCCAATCGTGAACAGAAAATACCTCTGGGCCTGTTCCCGGTAAAAAATAGCGCCGTTCATCGAATACACCATAGTTAGGCAATGCCCGTTTATCATACACTCCCAACACTTTTCCATCCGCCGCCAATGTTGCGCTGTTGTGCAATCCATTTTCTGTTCGCCGCGGATGGCCGAACACCACAGCGGCTTTTTCGCTGGCTGCCACGATCCGGCTTACCGCACGCTCCACTGCATCCATGAATGAAGACCTGAGCAGCAAATCCTCAGGCGGATAACCGGCCAACACCAGTTCCGGCAGTGCCAGCACATCACAATCAGCGGACTCCGCCCGCCGCATCACATCCAGCACCAGACCGGTGTTAAATGCCACATCGCCTACCTGTGGTGCAACCTGCGCCATCATGAT
>BTQQ01000046.1:0-11415 GCA_036985955.1 Zetaproteobacteria bacterium
GTAAAAAGGGTACCTTCCAGTCAAAGGTTATATGTGAAATAATTTCTAGGTATATGTATTATCGCAAAGTAAGTATAATACTTAAATTATGGTACGTTGATATCATTCATATATGATATATATTGAATTTTCTGAATAGTCGTTATTATGTTATGTTCTAAATGGAAAATAGATTAGAGCCATATATTGGAATATTATTTATACATTTTAAAGCTTATTTCTTATCCGGGACTATCGCGACATCGATATTGGGAGAAAAATAAAATGCGGACAGGACTAAAACTGCTTTTCATCATCGCATTTTGCGAGTTATTAATCATGATGCTCTTTCAATGGCTGGATATTCCATCAGTCACTTCACCATGGGTGGAAGCCATTACTGATCCTGTCCTGCTCGCCCTGTTGGCGGCCTACCCTGTTTACCGCCTTATTGTTCGCCCTTTGGCGTTACTGACGACGGACGCTCAATCGGGACTCAGAAAAATGGCCCGGGCAGTTGATGCTTCCGCTGCGGGAATTATGATAACAAACGCTTCCGGCATCATCGAATATTCGAACCCGGCCTTCACAAACATTACCGGCTACTCGGCGGGTGAATTGGCAGGGAATACGCCCGCTATCCTGAAGAGCGGTGAACAGGATGAAACATTTTATCAGCATTTCTGGCAAACGATCAGCAGTGGAGTCCCATGGTCAGGAAGGATCGTGGACAAAGCGAAAGACGGGCACGCCTATCCCGTGCGCCTGACTGTTTCGCCGATTACCAACGATGAGGGCAAAATATCGCATTATGTGGCTATGCACGAGGATGTCAGCGAGCAGGAAACTCTGCATAAGCAATTGATGCAGGCTCAGAAAATGGAGGCGATGGGAACGCTGGTGGCCGGGATTGCACATGATTTCAACAATGTGCTCGCCGGCATCATGGGCAATTGCTATCTAGCCGAAGTCAAGGCAGGCGACCCGCATCAGGTGAGTGAAAAACTGGATCGAATCCGGAAACAAAGCCAGCAGGCCGCAGGTCTGATCAGGCGACTTCTCATTTTCGCCCACCATGAGGCGATACAGATGCAACCGCTGTCTCTGGCCTCGCTCATCAGGGAGAGCCTGAAGCTACAGCGCGCATCGGTTCCGGAAAACGTAGAATTGAAAACAGATATCGCTAGTACCCCGATGGAGGTCCACGGGGATTCCATTCAACTCCAGCAGGTATTGCTGAATTTAATCGGCAATGCTGTCCATGCTCTACAGGGACGTCCGAATCCCTTTATTCGCGTGGGGCTAACAGATGTGGACCGTTCTGGCTTACCGTCTGTTTTTCGATCGAAGAGCAAGGCTGTACGTTTTGCCCACCTGTTCGTGGAAGACAATGGCAATGGTATCGCGAAAGAGCACAGGGAAAAACTGTTTGAACCTTTCTTTACGACCAAGGAGCGAGGAAAGGGGATAGGCTTGGGATTGGCGATGGCATATGGCGCGGTTCAGGCGCATGATGGTTTTATAGAGGTTGAGAGCGAGGAGGGGATTGGAACCGTTCTTCATGTCTACCTGCCACTGCTGGAGACCCAGGAGAGCATGAAATGTAACATGAGAAAAGATGAAAAGATTCCACGGGGGCAAGGTGAAACCATTCTGCTGGCTGATGATAATCCGCATGTGCTGGAATCTACGCATGAGATGCTCGAGAGCATGGGTTACCATGTCATTACGGCATGCAATGGCGAAGAGGCGACCCGATGGTTCGAAAACAATCAAAATACGGTGGATGCCCTATTGTTGGATGTGAGGATGCCGCACAAGAGCGGCGTTGAGGTGGCCGCGCTGGCCCGAAACATGCGCCCGGATATTCCCGTAATACTTGTCACTAGCCATGATGAGGAAGATGCGCTGGGCAAAGTCGCCGATTTTGAGCGGTGCATGGTTCTTTCAAAGCCGTATACCCCGGAGCAGATCGGTGTTTATCTCAGACGGCTGATTGAAGCACAGATTACAGATACCGATCAAAGTCCTGCTGATTTGAAATCGAAGTCTCCACTTAATCGAGTAACTGAGACCGGCCATGAATGATTATCTGCCGAGCCGGAATCACTAAAAATTCAATGTATTCATATGGCTATGATATAAAAATTCTATCTTTTGGAGGAAGCCATGTGGTTTCATATTGTTGATGATGAGCCAGTGGTGCGTGAAATAATGGAATCTCTGGTCGCAGTTGAGGGCTATAAAGCCACATCATTCAACAGTGCGGAAGCCTATTTGGATTTTTTTACCTCACCACAATATATTAAGCCGATCGCTATTATCATTGATAGCAGGATATCGGGCATGAAGGGGCTAGAATTGGTTAAAACCATTCGTAAACGTGTACCTTCTTAGAGGTTTATCATTACAACGACGATGCCTACGAATATCGGAACGGGCAAATCAGAATTGTGCTATGTATTACCCAAACCTTTTAGGTATAAACAATTAGCAACAATGCTCTAGGAATTAGCGGCGTACGTGAAAGTGTCCACCAAAAAAATTGTTACCACATATAAGTAGACATATCGGCATGTCTTTTGTCGCTCAGGAAATCGATTGGAGTCATGTTCCCGATCAATTTATGGGGTCCTTCTGGGCTTCCCCTGATTTAACGGAGAGAAAATTAAGAGACACGCTTGGCTCCAAACCCGACTGGACTGAGGCTGTCAGATACGAGTGTCTTCTTCTGTGATTATAGAATATTTTGGTGCAGTGAAACAAGCTTCCTCTCCCCTCCTTAATAACTGTATAACAGTAAAGACGCCTACCTAACCCGAACTATTCACAAATTCTGCCGCGCCCTTACTTGTTCCTTTGCCCGCAACGAACCCATCGTCGATCGACCGTATGCACGGCTACGGTTTTTTCCTCGGAATCCGTTGCGAACAAAGGCCCAGCGTAATTATCACGGCGATTCATGAATGACAATCCTCCGTTAGGGAGAAGTTTAGAAACGCATTGGACAAATATGATCGTCTAAAACAGTAGACTCATTAGCACTCGGAATTCCATTATTCCATTAGCATTAGAATCTATTCTGAGTTTAGGCGACTCTCGCCCAGCGATCGTCTCAAACCGCCCCAGACTGTGAGATTATTCAATATGGATTCTTGGCACAATCTTGTCACACTGCGCAGTAAATTTTGTGACATTCTCTGACATCTTGTTTCTTTGAATGTCGTTGTAAATGGTCGTTATATATTGCATATTAGTGACATTAAAGGACATGGAAAGACAGACAGAACAGACTGAAAATCCTCGTGTCGACAGTTCGATTCTGTCCTTGGCCACCATCTTTCCCAAACCACCAAGCTATGACAATATCGAGCCATCATGATTTGGCGATACCTGTCCCGCAATATGGCTGTTCTGACCCTGGCAGGTGCGATTACCGCTTACCTGTTTCCTCCAGCATTCATGATATTCAAGGATTATTTCCTCTGGTTTTTCGCCGCCACCATGTTCGCTCTCGGTGTAGTATTGCATCCCGAAGAAGCCAGAGAGGCGATGTTGCGCCCCGGGCGCATTGCACTCGGCGTGCTAACGCAATATTCGGTGATGCCGATTCTGGGATTCCTTGCAGCAACACTGGCGGTGCAACAAGGAGTATCCCCCGGCCTCGCACTGGGCTTTATTATTGTGGGCTGCGCACCCGGTGCCATGGCCAGCAATGTCATCACCTATCTGGCCGGAGGCGCGGTCGCTTTTTCCATTGCCATGACCATGGTGGCTACGATGTTATCCCCGGTCATCACGCCCATGCTGGTGGAAGGTCTGGGTCAGGCCTTCATGCCCATCCCCTTCTGGCCGATGATGCAGACCATCCTGCTAACCGTGGTGGCACCACTGGGTCTTGGCATGATGTTGCGCCCGCGTCTCGGAGATTTTCAGAAACAGGCGGAAACCATCGCTCCCGGCATCGCTGCCATCGCCATCATCATTATTTGTAGTTATGCCGTAGCCGCCAATCACAGCCGTATTGCCGATACGCCATTCATCGTAGTCACATTGGTGATACTGCTGAATGGACTGGGTTATATGCTGGGCTGGTTTGCCGGACGCCTGTTCCACTTTGACCGGACGCACCGGATTACACTGGCCATCGAGATTGGCATGCAAAATGCCGGGCTTGGCGTGGCGCTGGCACTCAAGCATTTCCAACCGGAAACCGCGCTGCCGGGTGCATTATTCGCTGTGTGGTGCATTCTGACCGCCGCTGGCATGACTCGCGTTCTGCACAAAAAGGAAAAGGGAATTCCCGCAGTAGTTTAGAAATTCAGCGGCTTTGGCCTGCTTGGACAAGTTCTGAGGATAACACCAATATCAGAAGATACCCTTACATGGATATAATCCCATATCACGTGATATACAGTTAGCAGATACAAAAACAAATCAACCTGCGGCTTGTTTTTGCCCATTTCTCTCCAACCCTGCTAAACTATGCCGTAAACAAGAGAATAAATAGTTAGGCGAAAAACTTGCCTCAGTGTGAATTAAATAATGGGGTTGACAATTAAAACTTCTCACAAAATCATCCAAGCTCTTTGCGTAGTTCTTACTGCAATATTATTGACAGTTCCTGCCATAGCAAATGAAGATAAAAAACTTATCGAGTTATATGAGCAGTTTAACTCGGAACTTATCAACTCAGGATTTTCTGAAGCGAATCGCTTATTTAACGAAGATAATATTAAAGATTCAATGAAAATGTTAAAGTCAGCAGATATAGATTTTCTCAAATCGTTTTATTCCAAGAAATTTACAGCATCACACGAAAAATGTTATTCACACTCTCTTTGCCGTGAATCAGATCTAATATTTCTAAGTATATTAGCATTCACAGAGTACGAAGTTGTTTCTCTTGGTAAAATAAATGGTAAATCTAGAAAGATGGGGATTAGTGGTATTGATGGAGGCGCTGTCAAAATAAAGCTGGTGATAGAATGGTTGCACGAAGATGATAAATGGAAAATTGATAAACTTATGAAAGTGCCAATAAATTGGAATATCAAATTTAAATAGCAATGAGTAATTTTGATCGTAAAAAAGGAAAATTCCGTGTGGCCTACGGGTGTTTTCTATTCAGTGGTTCCATCTTTGCTCTAATAGGACTTATAAGTTTTATCCCAATGAATACGGGAACGGCGGGTGGGATTGGCCTGATATTTCTAGTGCCTTTATCAATTGTTGCTGTTGTTGCCATATGTTGTGGACTAATTTTATCGTATTGGTTACGTCCACACGTACCGCTGACCGTCTTATCTATGGCTTCACTGGTATTTATTGCAGAAGTAATTTCTGAAGCAGGGCCACCATTGCTTTATAATTCTATATCCATAATTTACGGGGCAACTTCAATAGGTGTCCCGCTGTGGTGGTTCTCTTGTAAACATAACATATAACAGGTTTGTGGATATCGCCATACAAAGTATTGAGAGGGACTTCCGCTTCGCCCCAGCCCCTCGTGCAGGTCGTTATATTTCATATCTTCAGCCATAACGTAAACGGTACCACACAAGACCCAGATACTCGTGCAGCGCATCCCCTGAATCAGCCATGACATTCCAGCGGGGAAAATAACTGCGCACATCATACGCGGACTGTTTGCTCAGATAATTCGTGGGTGCGGCAATCACATCCAGTCCGTTCTTTTTGAAACACCATACGGAACGCGGCATATGCCATGCGCTGGTCACCAGCACGATGCGATGGATACCCTGCCGTCCCAGCAGCGTCTTGATATAAGTGGCATTCTCCCATGTCGTATTGGCCGCCACTTCGGCATGCGCCATCGCTTCAGGCACGCCGAAACGAATCAACCAGCGGCGCATGATCTCGCCCGATGATTCTGCTTCGTGCGTCAGCGGCTTGCCGCCCGTGGCGTAAACATGCAGACCCGTTGCACGCGCAATCTTTGCTGCATAGATGGTGCGCATCATGACACCGCTTCTCAATTCATCCTTGCCACCGTATTCCGGCGCTTTTTCGTAGATTCCACCGCCGAGCAACACGATAGCCATGCGTCCGGCCGGGATTTCGGCCACCTCCAATGCCGGATATTGAAATTCCAGCGGATGAGTCAGTGCATCGCGCACCGGTTCGGTCGAGAGTAGCCAGAGCAGCGCCAATGCGAGGCCAACCAGCCCCCGACCCCACCATTTACGCCAGAAGATAAGCCCGGCGATGGCCAACAGAATCAATCCGCCCGGAGGCAAAATGAGTTGTGCCACAATCTTGGAAATCAGCAGACTCATCCGTCCGACTCAGCCGGTATGGCGGATTCCTGTTTTCGATCATTTCGTATGTGCATGGCAACCATCAAGGCTTCAAATAGCACCCATAGCGCCAGTATGAGAATGACGCCGCCCACGATAGCCACCGCCCATTGCTCCTTGCCGATGGCCTTGACCATGCCCATCACCATGCCGGAAATCGTTGCGCCCAGCACCAGCAGCATCGGCAACAGGGTATAGAGAACGGGTTTTCGTTTGCGGTACAGGTAAATCGTTACCGTCAGCAGCGTAAGACCGGCGAGTATCTGATTGGTGGTGCCGAACAGCGTCCACAAAAACAATCCGGCCGGTTTGCCGTTTACCTTAAAGAAGGCAAAAAAACCGATTGCGGCAACGGCCAGAAGTGTGGCCACATAGCGATTCGTTAACACCTTCAATCCGATGGTGTTGCCAATCTCCTCGATGTTAAAACGCAACAGGCGCGTGCCGGTATCCACCGATGTCATGGCAAAAGCAACGACGACCACACTGATAAACGCCTCCGCCATGTTCAGAGGAATGCCCAGTTGATGGACAAACTGGCCATTGCCCTGAATAAATACCCCCAGCTTCTGATGCAGTCCCGCAGCCTGATGCCATGAACCGTAAAAACTGGCCCACTGCTCCCGGTTGGTGAATGCCCCCGCCGTCGTGGCCAGTACGGCGAGCATGGCCAGCAACGATTCCCCTACCATGCCGAAATAACCGACGAATGTCGCATCTG
This sequence comes from Zetaproteobacteria bacterium, assembly GCA_036985955.1. Lineage (GTDB taxonomy): Bacteria > Pseudomonadota > Zetaproteobacteria > Mariprofundales > Mariprofundaceae > JAUZQZ01. The sequence continues at coordinate 7,021 of BTQQ01000046.1, forward strand.
TTTCCTTGTCCAGTTGCTTGGCCGTCGTGCCCGATGCCACCATGCCGTGAAACCCGGACACCGCACCGCAGGCAATCACGATAAACAGGAAGGGGAACATCGACGGCGCACCCTCGGGATGCATGTTAACGGCGGGTGCCACCCATTCGGGCGACATGATGAAGAATCCCGCCAACATGCAAAACATGGCCAGATATAGCAGTAATGAATTAAGAAAATCACGCGGCTGCAACAACAGCCATACCGGCAATACGCTGGCGGCAAAGGCATAGATGAGCAGCGTCCAGCTCCACGAAGAAGCGGAAACGCCTGTGACCGGAAAATACAGCCCCATCCATGTCGTCCCCAGCATCAACACAAAACCCACGCCGATCAGCGGCCATAACGGTAGATTGCGGCGATGAATAAGGTATCCGATCACCATGGCGATAAGCATGAGCGCATAAGTCGGAAATACAGCTTCCGGATGCGCCGTAGCAGGCACATGGGCCGGGTCCGGCACCGCAAACAACCCGGCAATGACCAGTACAAATACACCCATCGCCAGTGCAACCAGAAAGAAAATCACCAGCAGAAAGAGTAAGCGCGTGCGCGGGCTAATCACATCGCGTGAAATCGTCCCCATACTCTGGCCCTTATGCCGAATCGAAAGCACCAGAGCCGAAAAATCATGTACCGCCCCCACCAGTAACGTTCCAAACACCACCCAGCACAAGGCCGGCAGCCAGCCCCATATCACGGCAATGGCCGGCCCCAGCATCGGAGCAAGTCCGGCGATGGAGGCATAGTGATGGCCGAACAGTACGTATTTGTTGGATGGCAGATAATCCACATCGTCACGCAAGGCATGCGCGGGTGTCACAGCATCTTCCCGTAAGTCGAACACGTGCCGGGCCAGGATTCCTTTTGCGTAAAAACGATAAAAAACCACGTACAGGCTAAGCACCAGAATCGCCGCAACTACAGGTGACATCATTTCCCTCCGTGCATGGATGTGTTTGACGCGCTAATCTGCACCACATGTTGCGCGGAACCATCTCCATCAAACCCTGCATTCTGCTTGCAATGCTCGCGGCTTGCCAGCCACAGGAACAAGCGGCAACGAATTCGCCCGCGTCCACAACACCTGTCGTGGCCACCATCGGTGACAAGATATTCCATGAAGCCGATATTGATGCTGAAATTGCCACCCTGCCGGAACATTTCCAGAGTCTGCGTAACGATGCCCGCATCAGGGCGCGCGTACTCAAATCAATGCTGCGCCGTTATGCATTAAGCATGCAGGCACTGAAAATGCACCTGAATCAGGACCCAATGGTGAAACACCGGATTCTCAGGGCGCGTAATGACATCCTTATTGCAACGCTGCAACAGTGGCAACTGGGACGCCAACCCAAGTTATCCGAAGATCAAATCAAACAATATTACGCCAAATATCAGGATCAATTCACCATCCCCGAACAGGTCCATGCGCGTCACATCCTTGTTTCAAGCCAGAAAAAAGCCAAAGAGATGATCCGCCTGCTGCGCCACGGCAAGGATTTTGCCGCACTCGCCGCGGAACATTCCATTGACGACAGCAACAAGGGACGGGGCGGAGATTTAAACTGGTTTCCACGTGGCGTTATGGTCAAGCCGTTTGAAGATGCGGTATTCGCCCTGAAGAAGCCGGGAGACATCAGCAAACCGGTTAAAACACAGTTTGGCTGGCATGTCATCGAATTGCTGGGCAAACGTCCGGCCACCCATCAATCGCTGGAAGAAGCGCGGGAAAACATCATGGGCGTTCTCAGGCATCAGGCGCTTTCCACATGGATTGATGGCATCGTCAAAAAATCGGGTAGTCGTATCGTGAATCCTGAATATCAAACCGCCTTGTCCGCCACCACGCCAACGCCTCAAATACCCGCTCAATAAATATGAAGAGCATTGCCCGCATAACGGGGCCGATTGCAGCCATTCTGATTGCGCTTCTTGTGGACATCCCAGCCCACCCGCATGCGCCGGCCATGCTGGGCGTGGCGGCATGGATGGCGATCTGGTGGATTTCCGAATGCGTTCCCATTGCCTTCACGGCGCTCATCCCACTGATTGCATTTCCATTGGCAGGTATTGTCACTGGCAGAGAAATCGCACCGCGCTATGTCAACAGCATTATCTTCCTGTTCATTGGCGGTTTTCTCATTGCCCAGGCTCTGGAACGTACCGGATTACACAAGCGTCTGGCGTTGGCTCTGTTATCCAGACTGCATGCCGGCCCGCTGCAACTGGCAGCAGGCTTCTCCCTGGCTACGGCCCTGCTTTCCATGTGGATTTCCAACACTGCCACCACCATGCTGATGGTCACGATCGCCATGCCGCTGCTTACACGTTTGAGCGAAGAACACGGCAGGGAAGCGCTCGCACCCATGGCAACAGCCTTCCTGCTGGTCATTGCCTATTCGGCCAACATTGGCGGCATGGGCACCCCGGTCGGAACCGCACCCAATCTGGTGTTTCTCGAAGCCGTGCGCGCCCACGCACCGGAGCTGATGCCTTCATTCCTGCAATGGATGACGGTGGGAATTCCCATGGTGATTACGGGCCTTATTGTTCTGTTTCTGGTGCTGGGGCCACAACTGGCAAGGCTACCGTGGAAGACTTCGGACGCCGATTCCATTCATGCCGAACGTGCTGCACTCGGCCCCATGCGGCGTGAGGAGAAAATCGTCGCGTGGGTTCTGTTCCTGACCGCTATGGCCTGGATGAGCCGTAAAGGCATTCATGCTGAATCCTTCACCCTCCCCGGCTGGGCATCGCTGTTGCCTTATAAAGGCGTGGACGATGGTACAGTAGCCATATTCGGCGCCGCATGGCTCTTTCTGTTGCGCGGGAATCATGGGAAATCTGTATTGAATAGTGAGTCCTTTCTCAAGTTACCCTGGGATATCGTGTTACTGTTGGGCGGCGGTTTTGCTCTGGCTTACGGCATGCAACATGCCGGTGCTTCCGCCTGGCTGGGCACCCAACTGGAATTTCTCGCAGACCTTCCCGTGCCACTGATGATGCTCGGTATTGCGCTGGTCATGACATTCCTCACTGAAATTACCAGCAATACGGCCATCACACAGGTCATGCTGCCGATTCTGGCGGCTGCCGCCATCGGTAATCACATGGATTTGCTGCTGGTGCTGCTTCCGGCCACGCTTTCGGCCTCCTGCGCCTTCATGTTGCCCGTGGCCACGCCGCCCAATGCCATTGTGTTTGGCACGCATCAGGTTTCCATGCATGCAATGACCCGGACAGGTATTAAATTAAATCTAATGATGGTCACTGTTGTTACCGGTATTGTGCTGCTATTCCGTCCCCTGCTCCCCGGCGGCTGAATCGTCGAACGGTTCACCGGGCACACGTATAAAAGCAAAAAAATCCTGATCTCCATCCACATCCAGAGGGACGATAGCCATTGCCACTGTAAACTCATGACCAGCGCGATTCACTGCTGTCACCTCCACCCGTTTGTACAGCATCGGGCCAAAGCCGGTATCCAGATAGCGGCGTAGTCCACGCGTGTGGGCAGACCTGAAACTCTCCGGAACGATCAGTTCGGCAAGGTTTTTCCCCATGGCCTCATCCTTTAACCAGCCGAAAAGAACTTCCGAACGCCTGTTCCATCCTGTTACGCAACCATTGCTATCGATTGAAACGAAGGCTTCATAGGCTGTATCCACGATACGCTGGATACGTTTGCCCTGAGTATTCAATGTTAATAATAGTTGTCTTTGCCGATTGATAAAACGTTGGGTAAGCAGTCCAAATGTCATGAACATCATACTGATCAGGCTGCGCATCCAAATCTCGTTCGTGGAAAGTTCAAAAAGATTCTGCTGGAAACTGCCGGAATGAAAAATCACGGTATGGACCGTTGCCTCCATTGGCCAGTAGAGCAGTCCAATGAGTACGCCCAGAATGCCGATGCCGTATCGATGCCACATATCCCTGATATCAATCAAACTTTCACATACCTCAATCTTTCAGAACGAAACAACGCAAGCTGCAGTAAGACAATCGCATGCACTAATACCTTCATAAATAAAGCCAGATGCAGCGAGCCGCCGGGCGGTCAGTCCGCAAGGCGCGCCGACGCAAGCATAGCACGGCTATGGTAAGCTGGCGCAACACTGCGGATGGCCGCCCGACGGCTTGCCCGGAGGGAACCCCACAGGCGGCCCGGCTCCGCGTTACGGCGCTTGGCAAGGGCCTCGCCATTCCCTGCGCGCCGTGCCTTGATCCGAGCCGTCTGTGGGGCTCTGCATGTGGCTTTATTTATGAAGGTATTAGCAAATCTGACCTATACTTGATCATGAGGTAATGCAAATGCCCAGCCTGTCCCCACACACTGCTCATGGTGCTACC